>CAZMBY010000004.1:0-12791 GCA_964564925.1 uncultured Methanosarcinales archaeon | reverse complement strand
AAATACCTTAAACTACTTTCAAATAATAACATTTAAATAGAATATTCAAATTATTTTTAAAAACGGTGGGTGTGTTGACGCTTGAAAGAAACCTAGATTTTTTAGTGAAAGGAGGACAATCAGCTGAATTTTTAGCTAGGACCAGAAGTGCTTTTTGGCTCCTTGGTTTTTCTTTAGTCCCTAGTCATGTTTTAAGGACTCCGGAACAAACTCAGATTGTGTTCCCCCCTCACCCAGAAAAAGACAGTAGACAGCTTCAAATTGATTTTGACCATAGTCAAGATTCCCCTTCTAATTTTCCTTTTAATGTTATACCTGAAGCGGATATATCTTTATACAACCGAACCGCTGTAACATCATATAAAGAGCAACCTTTGATAGATATTGTCACTAGAGAATTTCACGCAAGAAGACCTAGGATTAAAGAGATTAAGGGTCAATTAATTGATGAAAATCAATTCTATTCTCCTGAAATTGCAGCTAAGGCTTTAGGCATATACATATCAAGCATTAATCTTTTGCATACTCCAAGCCAAGGCGAAAAAATATATAGGGAAAAGGTTGATGGAAAGCCATTATATTCTGGATATGAAATATTGAGGCTATCTTCTCGACCTGACGGAAGGGAGCGTGTTGAAAAATCGAAGTTGATGGCTTCGCTGGGAATAAGTGAAGAAATGTACGATTTGCTTGTAAAGGATGGGGTTATCGTTCCAATTCAATCGAAAGGTAAAACGCTAATATCTCCTACATATTCCACCTCTCTTTTTGACAAAATTTTTCCTAAGAAAAACACCCCCAGGTATGCAGAAATTTTAAGATATATACAGAATGAAGGGGCAACAAAGATGGATGGACCAATTACCTGTGAAGAGGGAGCATCTACACCAATTCCTTCAACTAATCCTCGTATTGTAACTGTTGTTTTAAGAGGGGAATCCGTTCAAAGAGAGGTGAAATTTTCTGATTCTTTTGTTTTTCCGAAAGATGAAAGATATAATATTCACAAGAAAAACATTACGGGAGTTGTAGAGGGAGATGATTATGTTGCTATACCGCATTTTCCAAACCAAACCCGGGATGTATTTTATGTAAGAGCAGCTGCTAATGGGAATGCCCATGGAAATGCTCATGATGCTTTTGTTCTGGGTGATATCACAAGACTATTATTGGTAAGAAATTATTTAACTAGGGAGATTACAGAAAAATATTTAGAAAAAGAGGGATACCCTTGGGACGAGAAAGATGCAATAAGATTTTTGGAAAAATCTGGAATGTTTCCAATGACCTACAATGGACAGTTATTGTTCCCACCAGGAACTACAGACATCGTAATCATGCCTTTTAAAGAAGTAGAAATCTTAGGAAAGTTAGCGATACCATTAATTAAGTATCATGGCCCTTTTGTTACTTCAAAGACAATCAAAGACCTTACTGGGCAAGGTTTTGGACTTCAAACTCTAAATGATAAGAAGAAATCTGGTAAAATCGCACATACTCTTTTGGGTACAGAATCCGTTTACAACTTATTCCAAGTCGTCCGTGAATTTAAAAGTTCTTTTTAGAAAGTATACATACTACCTATCCTTGCATTAACATTTATAAGCATGCAGATATTCTTTAATTTATGGTCCTCGAAAAGCTTTCAGATTCATTGAAAAACACTTTGCAGAAGATAGCCAAATCCCTCTTTGTTGATGAAAAGCTGATTAACGAATTAATCAAGGACATCCAGAGGGCATTGCTCCAGTCAGATGTCAATGTTAAGCTTGTCTTTGATTTGACTGAAAGGATAAAGAAGAGGGCACTCGAGGAAGAAGCTCCAAAAGGGCTTACAAAAAAAGAGCAGATAATAAACATAGTTTACGATGAGCTTGTAAATTTTCTTGGGAAAGAGCCTCATAAGATTGAGATTGCGCAGAAGCCTTTCAAGATAATGCTTGTCGGCTTGTTTGGCTCAGGAAAAACAACAACTGCGGGGAAGCTTGCAAAATTCTATACAAAGAGGGGATTCAAGGTTGCATTGGTAGGATTGGATGTCCACAGGCCTGCTGCGATGGACCAGATCGAGCAAGTCGGCAAGAATGCAAATGTAAAAGTTTTTTCAGATAATAAGATAAAAGATGCTATTGAAATCTGGAAACAATTTGCTGATGAATACAAGGATTATGATGTGATAATAGCAGACACTGCAGGAAGGGATGCATTGTCCAAGGATTTGATCAGCGAGATTGAGGATGTCCACAAGATAATATCTCCTGATGAAGTGCTGCTTGTCATTTCAGCTGATATTGGCCAGGCTGCGCAAAAACAGGCAGAGCAATTCCATAAGAGCTGCGGAATCACTGGGGTTATAGTTTCCAAGATGGACGGAACTGCGAAAGGCGGAGGAGCATTAACCGCATGTTCAGTTTCCGGCGCCCCAATCAAGTTTATTGGCATCGGAGAAAAGATTGATGACCTTGAGCAATTTAATCCCCAAGGATTTGTCGGCAGGATTTTAGGCATGGGTGATTTGGAAGCATTATTGGAAAAAGCAAAAGAGGTAATAAAAGTTGAAGATGCCGAAGACCTTGGAAAGAGATTTTTGAAAGGCGAATTCAATCTGATAGATCTGTATGAGCAGATGGAAGCTATGAGCAAGATGGGTCCTTTAAGCAGCATAATGGAGATGATTCCCGGAATGTCACAATTAAAGATGCCAAAGGAGATGCTCCAGGTTCAGGAGCAGAAGCTGAAGAAATGGAAGATTGCGATGGCATCTATGACAAAGAAAGAGCTTGAAGAGCCGGATATAATAGACGGCTCAAGGGTAGAGAGGATTTCAAAAGGCTCCGGAATTACCGTTGGTGAAATAAGGGAATTGGTGAAGCAGTACAGGCAAAGCAAGAAAATGGTCAAGATGTTCAAGGGCAGCAAAGGCGACATGTCAAAATTCATGAAGAAATTTGGCGGAAGGCTGCCGATGGGCGGGTAAATACATAAAGAAACTTAGCTCTTTGCAATGCTCTCAAGTACACCAATCGCTTGTTTGACAATTCTTCTTACATTTTTATTCCTATATTTCTCCTCTGTCCGGACAGTACCACGCAAACTAATCACTACTTGCGGCACGAGTGCATGCACGTATGTATCATCATTTGGATTTTGTTTTAAGCCATCATAAGCTGTAGTGATAGTTACTATGTCTCCTTCATATACATTTCCGATTAGCCCGGGCAATAATCCTTCCAATTTTCCAATAAGCTTTTCCTTATAATCAATACCAAGAATTGCTTGAGGCATCATTTAGTGATCAGTTTAATGACTTATTTAAATATTTCCGTGATTTCAGAAAATTTTCATTCCAAAAACCTTGGATTGAACCTGTCAAACCACTCTCTTTTTTCCACTTCATCCAGTAGGCTGGAAAAGCCAAGCGTTGAAGCATCCCCATAAATGTCAATCTTTTTGTCATAGCCGTTTTTCAATGCATAGAATGCGCAAATCTTGAATCCTGCAGAATTCTCGTTGACAATCTCGGCCGGGCTGTACAGCAGCTCAATCATCTTTTCGCCTCTGTCGGTTACAGCTGCAATCGTGCTTGTTCCGCTTTCCTGGTCGATGTATGACACATGAATTTTGTCAATCAATGAGTCAAGCAGGCCGGCAAATCTTTCAGCATCGCTTATTTCAGCTTGGTTGAAGTTTGACCTGCCGATCGACTTCAGGCCGGGTATCCTTGAAGCGGAATTGGCAAAAAAATCTTTTATATGAGACTCCTTGATGAATACTCTTGCCTTAAAATGGTCAATGGCCTTTTTAGATTTTATTTTGACGCCTTTATATTTCTTGTTGAATTGGTGAAGCAATCCTTCAAACTTGGCTATGATTGAATTAAGCTCCCTATGGGATTCACCATAGCACTTGTCAATCTCGGCTCCTACCTTTATCATCTGCACAAAATCTTTCCTGAAATGGCTGATATCAGAAGAGCTGAATTCAGACAGGATGTCATGGTTGGCCATGAGAATTTCATTTGTAAGGGATTATTTAAATGTTATTATGCAATATGTAGAAACAAATGTTAAGTTTTTAAACAAAACATGCTTTCAAAGAATTATGAATCCGTTTGAACTTTTTCAACAGTTGAAGCCGCAGATAGAGAGAGACGATGCCATAATAAGAAATTTGAGAAGTTATGCTTTTGATGAAAACCACCATTTAGAGTATGCGGAGGGAGGTGAGAGTAATGTGCATTACAGAGTAGGCAGAATTGGTGAGTTATGGCTCGTGACTAGGGAATTTTTTAAATCAATAGGCAATCCAGAAGAACAAATTCAAGCTTGTGATACATACATCGACGGACTTCTTTCAAATCATCGTTTTGGGAGAGAAGTTCCAAGAATTGTTGGAGGTGTTAGAGCTGTAGGCGCGATTAAAAAAGGGCAGAAAGAATTAGACAGGTATATATTGTTATTAGAAGACTTGAGTGCCGGAGGCACAGCCATTGACTTCGTTCCCGGCACTAGAGGTTCATGGTTTGGAAAACTCGGTGGCAGATTAATCTATTATGATTTCCCAGAGTCCGTTACATTTCATATCAAATATATGACAGAAGGGAATATGATTAGAATCGAGAGATGACTTTTTACTGTTTTATGAAAACTTTAAATAACCCAATAGCTTTCAATTTTCCATGAATATAATCGCAGACCTGCAGATTCATTCCCGCTTCAGCAGGGCTACAAGCAAAGCAATCACCCTCTCAAATCTTGAGAAATATGCAAGGCTGAAAGGGCTCAATCTTCTTGGAACAGGTGACTTCACACATCCAAGATGGCTAGCTGAATTGAAAGCTGAATTGAAAGAAGATGGCTCCGGAATTTTAACCTCAAATTCAGGTTTTCATTTTGTGCTCCAGGGGGAAATCTCCAACATCTACACCCAGGATGGAAAATCCAGAAGAATCCACACATTGCTGCTGGCAAGAAATTTTGAGATTGTGGAGCAGATAAGGCAGGCTTTGCTTAAAAAAGGAAGGCTTGATTATGACGGCAGGCCAATCTTTGGATTTTCCTGCATTGAATTGGTTGAGATGATGAAAGGGATTGACGATGACATAGAAATCATTCCAGCTCATGCATGGACACCTTGGTATGGGATCTTCGGCTCAATGTCGGGCTTCGATTCTGTCGAAGAGTGTTTTAAAGAATATTCAGGTAAAATTCACGCTATTGAAACAGGCCTTTCAAGCGATCCCGCAATGAATTGGAGACTTTCTTCTTTGGATAAATACACCTTGTTAAGCAGCTCTGACGCCCATTCATTCTGGCCCTGGCGCCTTGGGAGGGAAGCGAATGTATTTGACATCGAACTTGATTATGATGAGCTGCTGCAGGCAATAAGGAAGAAAAAGGGATTCATAGAAACTATTGAAATGTGGCCGCATGAAGGCAAATACCATTTTACTGGGCATAGGAATTGCAATGCTGTTTTTTCTCCCACGGAAGCAACAAAATTAAACAATATATGCCCGGTATGCAAAACAAAGCTCACAGTCGGGGTAGCACAGCGAATTGAGGCGCTTGCTGACAGGGAAGAGGGATTTATCCCTAAAAATGCAGTCCCATTCAAGAATCTGATTCCATTGTCTGAGGTCATTGCAGGAACGATTGGAGAGAAAGTTGAGTCAAAGAAGGTGTGGGAAGAGTATTACAAGCTAGTGAACAGATTTGGAGATGAGTTCAACGTAGTTCTCGAGGCGGGGGAAGGAGAACTCAAAAAAGCGACTTCGGATAAAATTGCCACAAACATTATGAGAAACAGATTCCAAAAAATCCCATTCAAACCAGGATATGACGGGGTTTATGGAAGACCTATTTTTAATGGCAACAAAAGCGAGGATGCAAATATATACAAAACGGGTCCTGGACAAAAAGGCCTGGCAGATTTCTTGTAAGGTGAGTTATTTGCAGCACGAGGCTCAAATGATAGCAAGATGTAAATAGTACTTTTAAAAGTATTATTGCTAAAATATAAAGAGGTGAGTAGTTTGGAAACAAAAACAGCCTATAAGCTGACCGGATTAGTTATTTTGTTGTTGGGCATATTATTCTTTCTCAGGGACATTGGAGTGAACTTTATTGGCGACACAAGCGGCTGGACTATAGTGATTGTCTTGATTGGAGCTGGATTGTTGGCAGGTGAAGTGAATATGCCGTCCAAATCAACGCCTAAAGTTGCAAAGGTGAGATAAGCCCAAGTTATTTTTTCTGCACTTAGCTTACTTATTCTTTTTTTATTTTACTCGATTAATACATATCTAAGATAAGGAAAATGAACAATTTGAAAATAAAGGGTTAGCAATAATTGCCAACCCCAATCCCCGCGGCCGGATTTGAACCAGCAACCGCTCGGGAGCTGCGTGCTGTTTTATCTTCATCCGTTGCAAATGCAAAGTCGATAAACGGGATAACCCTACAGCCGAGCGCTCCATTGCCCAGCTAGTCAGCTTCGCTGACAGCTACCAGGTTGAGCTACACGGGGATATTAAATTCAGAATTATTTTTGATTTATAAAGATTTGTGTGAAAAAGGACAGATTACGATTGACAAAAAAATCAAATGCTTAAAATTCTCAATCTGTGTTTACATGTACTTTCATCAATATCGTATTCTGTTCCTGTGTTTTTACCATTTTCGCAAATAAAAACTTCCTTTGCATTGCAAGCCTTTCCATAATTGATTAAGCCAGTGAAGAAGGAGGGTTTATAAAATCCACAGTCATTGCAGGGAACACGTGTTTTATCACCCTGACAAGCGCATCCTATCTTTGTACACGAGTATGTTTGAGGGAATGTAAGAGAAATTACAAAACCAATGACAACAAATGCAAGAATCATTAAAAGAATGACGTATTTTTTATCCATAGCAATCAGCCAACAAACTTATCCGCCAACGCTTACCCGGTTAGAATTGCTTATGACTACCCTGTCTCCGACTTGGCATCTGGCAGATGCAGATGGCAGGTTAAATTCTCCCAAAATTGCAAGCCTGGACTTCATTTTATAGGAAAGGACTCTTTCGTCGCCTGGTTCCAATGTTTCTATAGCCCATTTTATCATAATCCCCTTTTTTGGATGCTGCATTATTGCATGAGGCTGCATCGACCCGACAGAGATCTCTTTTTCGACATGCGCAATGTGCGAAACATTGTCAACAACTTCAATATTCGATATTTGCTTGGAGCTTCTGTTTTTGACTCTCACAACAATTTTCACTTCTGAGATTGCTCCTTCATTCATTGTGATATTGGCTATTCCTTTCCTCACAACTATTGGGCTTCTAAAGAGGAAGTAAAGAATCACAGCAACTATTGCCAAAGCTATAATGACCACGATGGGCCTGTAGTTTTCAGTTGTATAAACAGTGATAGATCTCTCTTCACCAACTTTGTATTCCCAAACAAGGTAGTGCTTGTCGCCTTCCTTTTTTGTTTCAGCTTTTGGGTACGTTGTCAAGATAAAATTTTTGAGTGGTGTAGTCTCGACTTTTATTGTGCCGCTGTAATCAGGATTGTTCGATACAACCTTATACCCTTTTCTTATCTTCAAAAAAGATGTTTCTTTTGGAATTTCATCTCTTGTAACATACTGGACAACCCCGAAGTCTTTCACTATAGGGGTCACTATCGTCCTTGCATCCTTCAAGACACTTACAACAAGTCTGTCTTCCTGTGGCGGGGTTAAATCGTCAAATTTTCTTGAAAGCTCTATTGTCCTCTCCTCGTTAGGGCCAAGAGGCACATGCAGCTCATCTTTGATCAGGCTGCTGTCCACTTTTATTGTGAGGTTTGTATAATTTATCAGGTTTTGATTGCTTAGGACAATCCTAATGGTAACTTGCTGCCTTGGATCAATCCTTTCAGGGTTGATGCTTACGCTCGCAAGCACAGTTGGAATGTAGCCTCCAATCAGGGGCTCAATGGATTTGATGCCTATTGTTATAGGCACTCCAAGCTCTTCACCAGTCCTGTCATGAACAATTCCGACTACAAGTGTGTACGTATCAACAGAAGTTATGTACAATGGATCAACAAACAAAGCTTGCGAAGCTGAGCTTTTTGCAGGCACCTTCAGCGTAATTGGGTTCTGCAATGGCTTTGTAAACATATCCCAAAATGGGTAGCCTGCTTTTTTTATTGTGAACTCCTCCTCTGTCTGCAGCCCGTTTTCAATTGTTATGTTGAATTCTGCAACTTCGTCAACAACAATCTTGTCCTTAATTGGGGTTGACTTAGCGCTGAATGAGATAGCATATGCTGCATTTAGCAATAGCATGACTACGCCAGCAAGAATGCAGAATTTACCCAGTTTGCCTATCATAATGCACCTATTTTTCATATTCTTATTTGAATTACTTATATATAAATCTTCCTACACCAGAGCCAGCCATAGAAACCTTTATATATCATTATCCTCAGGAAAATCTTATGAAGCCCAGCGACATTATTCACTTTCCGGATGCTCCAACGCCGACGGTTTTTGTGCAATACAAAGGCATTTTTGACATGCAGGATGTATATGAAACAATTGCGGACTTCTTCCGGCAGAAGAAATTCAAGTTTTATGAGATCCAGCAAAGGCTCAGGAGGCCAGGCCCTTTTGGGGCTGAGATACTCTACCAGTTCAGGGCTATAAGGGAAGTTGAGGATTATTATGAATGGGTTGTCAACATGACTATAGAGACTTTTGATGTGCACGATGTTGAAGTTGTCTTGAAAGACGGCACGAAGAAGAAAATGACAAAAGGCAGGATATGGATTCAGCTTTCTGGCGTGGTTGAAATGGACTATGAGAAGATATGGGAAAAAAGCGCTTTCTTAGCCCATCTTAAGAGTTTCTACAACAAGTATATTGTGAAGAAAGAGATTGAAGGGATATGGTGGGACGAGCTCTATTACAGGATAGTTTTGAAGCTTCATTCATTGATTAAGGAGCGCCTGAAAATGGCATCTGAAGGATTTGAGGCAAGGCATATGGCAGGCGTGCATTAAAAACTATAAGATTTAAGCATTTATGAACCCCTCCATTAACGATAAACATCAAAAATAGGATACTCACTAAATTTAAAAATGAGTTAATTGTAAAATAGGATTGAAAAATATAACCAATAAACAAGGCTTTTTGAAAAATGGGACATGTAAAAATAATTGTTGACCATGACAAAATTGATTACAGCGGGCCGCTTGAATTGACAAGCCTCTTTAAGATGATTGAGAATTTTATCTGGGAGCGGGGCTTTGATTTTAGGCAGGACAAGGATTTTGAGCAAAACACCCAGCATGGGAAATTTGTCGAATGGCAGATTTCACCTTGGAAATGGATTAGCGACTATGCAAGGTACATTATAAAAGTAAGGGTGCTTGGCTATGATATAGTCAAAACCGACACCAAGGGGAATGGAAAGAAAACCAAGGTTGATGCAGGCAGGGTGATTATTGTGATTGACGGTTTTGTGGAGTTTGATCTGCAGCACAGATGGGAAGGGCATCCATTTTTGTATTTCCTGAGAAGCCTTTATGACAACTTCGTTTTCAGGGCCTATACGGAAAGGTTCGAGCAGAGGCTTGTGCATGACATCAATCACCTGCATGACCATATTGAGAAGCTGTTGAACGTGTACAGGCATTACTCTGTGATATCAAGGCAGGGCCCGTAGGTGCTGAATGGTAGAGAAGAAACAAGTGCTTTATGACTTGAGGACCACTTACAATGGCCCATTTCTTGTAGAGGAATTCTATTCCGAGGTGGAAAACTGGATAAAGGAAAAGGGGTATGAGAAGCAGCCGAAAAAGAAGATGGAGCATATCACAAAGAACGGTAAAAAGATTGAATGGATTATTGAAGTTCATCGCCATTTTGACGACCTCCACCACGGCATTGTTGTTTTAAGGGCATTGCTGGACAACATAAAAGAGGTCACAGTAAAGAAAGACGGCAGAAAAAGAAGAATCAACAGCGGCGACGTTTACATAAACATAGACGGCTTTTTGCAGACACATATACATGGGAGCATTTGGCAGGTCAAGCCAATCTATTACTTCACAAGAACCTTGATTGACAAGTATATCTACCATTTTTTGGAGAAGTACGATGGTGAAGTCGCTGGTGATTGCCACGATTTGTTTAAGAGGATAAGGTCGTTTTTTAACTTGCAGCAATATAAGCAAGAGTGAAATTGGGATTTGCTTGTTTATCCCTGGATTGCCATCTAATGGGCTCAATTCAGCTCTTATATCATTTTCCACAACCTTTAAATAAAAATTCAAAATCACATTTTTCATGGCAAGGCAAACAGGCCCATCAAACATCGCAGTTGTAGGAATGGAATGGGGCGATGAGGGAAAAGGCAAGATAATTGATTTCCTGGCTGAAAAGGCAGATGTTGTTGCAAGGTACAATGGAGGCAATAATGCAGGCCACACTATTGAATTCGATGACAAAAAAGTGGTTGTGCACCTCGTTCCTTCAGGAATCATTAGAAAAAATACACTAAATGTTGTCGGCAACGGGCTTGTCGTCGATCCAAAAGTGCTCATTGATGAGATCAAGTTTTTGGGAAAAAACAGCATCAAGGTCTCGCAAGATAATTTTGTCATCAGCGAAAACGCCCACATCATCCTTCCGCAGCACATCAGCGAAGACAAGAGCACAGGAAGCAAGATTGGAACAACCGCACGGGGCATCGGTCCTGCATATGCTGACAAGGCAGCAAGGATTGGATTGAAAGTTTACGAATTTGTTGACGACTCCCTTTTCAGGAAAAGGTTTGGTGATGAGGAGTTCTATAATGAGTACAAACAGTATGCTGAAGCGCTTAAGCCCTATGTTAATAATTCAACTTTGATTGTAAATTCCGCGCTTGACAAAGGCAAGAAAATTCTTTTTGAGGGCGCCCAGGGAACTTTGCTTGACATCGACCACGGCACATATCCTTATGTAACCTCTTCAAGCGCAGTAAGCGGAGGGGTTTGCACAGGACTTGGTGTTGCTCCAAGAAAAGTGCAAAGCGTCCTTGGAGTTTGCAAGGCATACAAGACAAGGGTTGGCCTTGGACCGTTTCCAAGCGAGATAACAGGCGCAACAGGAGAAAAGATACAGAAGATAGGCAAGGAATTTGGCGCCACGACAGGAAGGCAGAGAAGAGTGGGCTGGTTTGATGCAGTCATAGGAAAATATGCTGTTATGGTAAATGGGATTGATTCAATTGCATTCACCAAGCTTGATGTACTGACAACAATCAGCAAGATAAAGATATGCGTTGCATACAGGCACAAAGGCAATCTGATTCAGGATTTTACAACCAACATAAAGATTCTGCAGGACTGCCAGCCTGTGTATGAAGAGCTTGACGGATGGTGGGATGATCTTGCGAAAATCAAGACTTATGACCAGTTGCCGAACAACGCAAAGAAATACCTCAGAAGGATTGAGGAATTGCTTAAAGTTCCAATTTCAATAATTTCTATTGGGCCTAAAAGAGAGCAGACGATTGTTGCAAGAAGCGAATTTTTGTTTTGAATCATTTCTGTATGAACATAACGCCTTCTTTATTCCTGAATTCCTTATCGCCAGTCACAAATCTTAAATTGTTTTCCAAAGCGAAGATGTAGCCGACACAGTCAAAAATGGACATATCCTCGCTCTTATGGTCTATCCTGTATTTTAATGCCTTGATTAAGATTTCCCTGCTGACTGGCTTGCAAAAAGATGCTAATCTTTTATGCCAGTAGATTGCCTTGTCTTCTTTGCCATCTCTGTATAATACAGAATAATATTCTGCCATTGTCAAATCTGTTATAATGAATTCCTTGTTTAGAAATTCCGAAAATTTTGGGTTCCCGTTTCCTATTTCAGCAAGTGCATATGTGTCTAGGCAGAACATCCTAAATGTATTTACTCTCTTTTCCTCGAATTTCCTTTAATAACTGTTCAGTAGGCTTGCTTAGCTTTGCTGAGCCAAACAATTCCTTTAGCGGGTTTTCTTTTGGTTTGATGTCTATGATGACGTCTTGGTTTTCCTTCAGTTTAAGCTCTTTTACAATTTCCTTGGGTATGACAACTCCCAAAGAGCTTCCCCATTTGCGTGTTTTTGATATTATCATTTTAGTTATATATTAAATATAATAGTTAGATAGAGAGTATAACTAATATATAAGGTTTTTGGCTAAAGATTTGTGGAGGAGTGAGATTATTAATCTACTGTTGTGTGCACCTAGCTTACAGAGTGGAACGAGGAAAGTTATGACGGAGTGGTTTTTGGGAGCAATGTTATGCTGAAGAACTCTTCTAAATATCTATCAACTTGGTTACCATCAGGGGTATCATATATTTGCAAATGTTGTATGTGAGTTGGAAGACCCAGTGTTTGTTGTAAATATCTAAGTAAAGCCACGGTATAAAACGACTGCAAAGCAACTAGTTCGGCAAGAGTCTTTGATGATGTTCTATCACCAGAAATATCATGATGGACGCAAGTTACAATACCAGTTAATTGGTCTTCCAAATAATTAAGTACTTTTCCCCGGTCTTGGAATGGTTTCCAACTTTTTGCAATATCATAAACTGATGCAATAAGATCTTTGTTTAATGGTTGCATTACCAACATATGATAGAGCAATCATTGCCTATTCTTAAATATTGGTGTAGAAGCCTAAAAATCCTGAGTAATAATTATTTTTAACTTATATGACCCTTGTTAAATGCTTTGCCAGTTACGAGCGAAGCGGAGTTCTGGCAAACTGCGACC
>CAZMBY010000003.1:18800-66302 GCA_964564925.1 uncultured Methanosarcinales archaeon | reverse complement strand
ATTGTAAATGCTGTGCTTTATTTTACACATTTAATTGAGCCCAAAGAATCTGTTATAGTTATCAATGATGATCCAAAAGACGATAAAATTCTGGATTGTGCTATAGCTTGTAATGCAGACTTTATTGTAAGCCAAGACAACCATTTACTGAATCTGAAATCATTCAGGAATATTAAGATAGTTTCACCAGAAAAATTTCTGAAAATTCTTAATTGACTACACTATGCCTCATTCTTAGTTGTCCGTCCATGACTGTTATGAGCAAAATTGCCTTAAAGCAAAAGAAGATAAGATTCTGATTACTCATGGAACTGACACAATGGTGGAAACGGCCAAGCTACTTGCCAATGAAATTAAAAACAAGACAATAGTTCTTACTGGCGCTATGGTTCCGTATAAGTTTGGAAGTTCTGACGGTCTTTTTAATCTTGGCAGCGCACTTGCTTTTGTTCAATTGCTCCCTCATGGAATCTATATTGTTATGAATGGCCATCATTTTAATTGGAACAATGTAAGAAAAAACAAAAAAACAGGAGAATTTGAAGAATTGAAGTAAAATCCTTATTATTCCTCTTTCTTCTCAACTTTCTTTGCTGTTGATTTGTTCAGAGTCTCTTTCTTCTCTGCTTTATGCTCATGAGTGTGTTCATGCTTTTCTTCAATCCCAGCCTTCTCTTCCAGAGTGCCTTCTTTTGCTTCCTTTTTCTTTGGAGCAAGTATTCCCCTTGATTTTTTCTTTTCCTGCTTTCGGGTTCTTAGCTGCTCTGAAGTCTTTCTTTGTGCCTTTGGCTTCTGTGTTTTTGCCTTTGGCTTTGTTTGCAGCGCTTTTATTCCGAGCTCTTCCAAGGCCTTAGCCACAGCTTCGTGGCTGGCATTCTTCTCAATCTTAACAACTTGGCTTAAAGGCTCAATGTGCAGAATATTGACTTTCCTCCTTCGTGTTTCGCCGTCAACAAGAACAAACTTGTCATCTAGAATATCTATGATTACTCCTTTTTTGCATGCATCTCTTCCGGCAATTTTTACGCAAATCCTTCCGATTTCTATTGTCATTTTTCCTCCGATCACTCCAATCAGATGATGTCGCCATTCATCCAAGTGATTTCTTTGTTGTTTATATCAATCTACCTTGTTTACTAATAAGATTCTAGATAATTTGATTTATGATCTGGCTCTCTTTATCATCTCCAATCTCATGCATCTGCTGCATAAGACTCCGCCATAAGGTCTTTGTGGCCTTTTCATTGTCTTTGTCATGCTCCTCATCTTAAAGGGGCGTTCTCTTGGCACTCCTTTAAGGACAGCGCCGCATGACCCGCATTTGGATGCCTTTGGCTTCCTTCTTTTGAAATGGATGGATGTTCCGCCTCCAGGCACTTTGCGGTACACTCTTCTCAGACTCCTCGACCTTAATCTAGGTAATGTCATGGGCTCTAGAAACCTATATTTATTTATAAAGGTTATGAAATCATTGAGAGGCAGCCAAGCGAACCAAAATTAAGTCCGCTGTTTCATGCAAGTTATCATAATGTTTAAATATTTATGCCTTAACAAGTATTAGTGATATGCTTAAGGTTTTAGCGCAAAAAAAAGGTGTATCGCCGTTAATAGCGACAGTTCTTTTGATAGCATTTGCAGTTGCTCTTGGATCAGTTGTAATGAATTGGGGATTAAACCTTAATCTGGGCAAGTCCGCAGACAAATGCCGCAGTGTAGAGATAAGGATTAGGAATATTGACTTAAATGAGGTTTGCTTTGGCGGCTTTGGACCAAGTGGCTACATCAATTTCATATTAGACAACACTGGAGGAATAGATGTTGAAGGCCTGACAATCTGGATAATAGGCAACAAAGAAACCAAGATATTCAATATGAATGATGCCATCATCAAGAAAGGTTCTTTATTCACTAAAGACGATAAGTCAATAACCTATGATTTTTCTCTGTATGGGGATATAAAACAGGTTCAGTTCATACCTCAGGCAAAATCAGAAAATGTCCTTGAGCCTTGCCCAAAGAACGCCATAAAAGCGGAAAAAGTCGGGCTTTGCAGGACGTTAGTTTAATAGACTTTCAGAAATTTTCTCAGGGTGAGCGTAAAAATCAAGGAGAGGAGTATATATGTTCCAAGCCATCCAAACCAATCCTTGAAACCTATTGGGATTATCACCAGCTTCTTGTAATTTATCTGTATGGACTTCATTGCTCCGGCAGTCTTTTTTGCCGGCTCAATATATCTATTGCCATTTGTTATTAAAACTGTTTTCTGCTGCTTTTCATTGCCAAACACAAATTCAAGCATGTGCTCCCCTTCCAAGCCTTTCAATGTCCATGTCGCCTGGCCATCCACAATCTTTTTAGAGGAATTGCCTATGATAGAAAGCTGTTCCGGAACAGATAGTTCCACATCCCCAACCGCATTTTGGTCAAAAAGTGTTGTTACTGAAAATTCCTGGTTAGGTTTGATGCTTTGATAGGCAAATGTGGAGCTCATCCATCCAAATATCAGGATGATCGGAATAAAAGTTATGATTGTTGGCCTTAATGAGTGCATCATATACTTCATATTGACTTCCATGGCTTTTTTCTGCACTTTCATCGCTTCTGTAGGATTGCTCTTTAACTCCTTGATTTGCTTTTGATGCTCTTTAATCTCGTCCTTGAGCCTTTTCATTAATGCCTGGTCTGTGGTATATTTTGTGATTAGGATTATTATCAAGGAGATGATGAATGACATGATTATTACCGCTAATAATGGTGGAAGCTTGAGCAATGGGCCGAAAATAACATTTAGAAAATCGTAATAAGCCATTTATCCACCCATAAACTTTCTCATCATAGGATTCATGTCCATCATGTGCTGTCTTGCAATATCCTCATACAGCCTGTAGACAATCATCACTGTAAGCAATATGCCTGTACCGCTGCTCAAAGCCCCTGTCAAATCCGCTAAAGCCGCCAAAAAACCGACAGCGATTCCGCCCATTATGGTAAGGGGCCATATGTACCTGTTCAGCAGCCTCTCTAAGACTCTCTCGTCTTTTCTGAAGCCCGGGATCTGCAGCCCGCTCGAAATCATCTGCTGCGCCTGGCTTCTTGCATCCATGCCGGCTGTTTGCACCCAAAATATGCTGAATATCACACTGCCAACTACAAAAAACAGAAGATATACCAGCGCCTGCAAATAAGGTGTGATGCCGATGAATAATGTGTGCTGCTGGATTATGCTGCTCACAAGATCAGGCCCCTGAAGCCAGTAAACGAAACCTGAAATTGGCTGGCCGGTTGAAGTGCTGAATTTTCCAAGCAGCGGAAAGCTTGTATTTTGAAGAAGCCTTCCCCACAATTGGAAGTTTGCAATCAGCGCGGCAACCAGTATCACCGGGATATTTGAGGTGTAGACAAAAGACAAAGGCCACCTTATTCCATGCCCTCTAACCATTCCGAATGAGAGAGGAATTTCAACTTTCATTGCCTGCACATAGACTGCTATGACAAAAACGAGAATTGTGAAGAATATGGCTGAGATAGCAAGCAATGCAGTCGTAACATCGCCGGCAGCCAAGCTCTGGAAGAATTCTATGACTCGTCCTGAAGAATATGTGATTCCTGCAACTCCTCCCTGCCCTAGCCGCCAGTTAAAGGCTTGCACAAATATGCTTTTGCTCACCCCTGCAGCAATAAAAAGGCTTATTCCAGAGCCAAATCCCCATTTGCTCACCACCTCATCCAAAAACAGTATGAGCACGCCGCCTAGAAACAGCTGAAATACAAGAATCAATTGCAGTTGAAAATGCAATGGCGTGCCCTGGAATTGCTCTGCCGGTGCGAGGCCCCCCATAAACACGTAGATGGTCGCTTCGAAAATTATGAAAAAAATTGCGAGGAACTTTTGCGTGCCCTGGAACGTTCTCTTGCCGTCTGGCGTTGTCAGATCAAATTTCCAGATCCCGGAGCCGTTAAGCAGCTGCAGCACTATAGATGCAGTTACAATGGGCCCAATGCCAAGTGATATCAATGAGCCGAATTCAGCGCCTAATATTATGGATAACGTCTCGAATCTCTGCAGCGCGTTTATTCCCAAGCCAAATAAAGGCAGCAATCCTAGTGTGAAAAATATCACCAAGACTATAGCTGTCCATTTGAGTTTCTCACGAAAAGAAAGTGTTTTTTGGCTGGGGCCTTCAACCTCAGGAAGATTTGAAATTATAGTTTGCCAGATAGACATTTTCATCAAAAAAATATAATAATTTTTAAACTTATTGGAAGATTACCTGCTGTTGCCCTGGATTAGGCCTATGATTTCGCCGCCAGCTTCCTTTACCTTTTCTATGGCTGTCTTTGAAGCATAAGGTGTTTTAACCCTAAACTTCATTGAAACTTTGCCATCACCCAGTAATTTGTTAAAGCCAAGTTTTTCCAAGTCAACAAGGTAGGATCCATTTTCATTTGTGACTAGGCTGTTAGACAAGTACTTCTTGATATGCTGCTCGATATGGCTTATGTTTACAGGATTTATCTTTACTTTAGGTGTCTTGCTTACAAAACCGTGCTTCCCAAAGTAATTAGGGTCCTTCCAGATGCTTGGCTTTTTGGAATCTGCTCTTTTCCCTGTCCCAGCCATCCCTCGCCCTCCACGATGCCCCTGTCCCCTGTGCTTCTTCTTTGCCCCCCACCCGTGGGTTTTGTGGCCGCGTTGCCTTGTGTTTTTCTTTCTCTTATTGACTGTCATCTAAACCATCCTCTTGATCAGGTCATTTATTTTTTCTCCCCTGTATCCAAGCGCCCCCCCTTTTGAAAATGGGTGTTTTATTCCTTTCCTGCCAAAGCCTTTTCTAGGGGCATTCAATCTGAAGTACTTCTTTATTTTCTTGCCATTTATTGTGATAAATTCATTGTAATTCACTTTCTTCTTTGAATCTGTTGCTCGCCCGGCAAACTCCTCTCCTCTCTTGTCAACCAGCATAGTAAATGTCTCATCGTCAATTTCTCCCCATGTGATGTAGTCCTTTGCCTTATTGAGCATGCCTGAATAAATTGAATTGTTTGGGAATATGCTGCAGTAGTTGTTTTTGTAAAGCCTCATCATGCTCAGTGTATCAGCTATTTTTGTTTTTATCCCGGTTTTCCCTCTTATCCTAATCGCTGCAATCCTTCCGCCTTCGATTTCCTTCTTGTTTTTTTGCTTCATTTTATGGCGTAATCTTTGATGTGCCCTCAACAACACTAAGAGTGGCTTCATTATTTTGGCTTATCTTAAACTGCATGAGCTTTTTCAGTGCCTCAAAGCAGGCATAAAGCACATTCAGCTTTGTCCGTGTCTGGCCTTCTGTCCTTGACCATACATCTGTGATGCCGGCTAACTTCAGGATTTTCTGGCATTCCTTTTCAACAATCAAGCCGGTCCCTTTTGGAGCTGGTATCAAAGTCAATTCAACAGAGCCAGATTTTCCGCTCACTTTAAACGGCACTGTATGCGCATTTCCGCAGCCGCATCTCCAATTCCCGCATCCTCTTCTGATTTTTATGACATTAAGTTTTGCCTGCCTTATTGCTTTTTCCCTTGCTGGCACGGTTTCTTTTGATTTTCCATATCCAATCCCGATATAGCCGTCTTGGTTTCCAACCACCGCAAACGTTGCAAATTTCGGCTTGTTGCCTTCCTGGGTTTTCTTTTGCGTTTGCTTAAAGACTCTTTTCTGTCCACCGCCAAACTTTCCCTTGGATTGGCCTACCATCAGCAAATCAGTTGTTGACGGGGTCAACAAAGCGTCAACTATCTCAGGCTCCAGTATCTTTATCCTCTTGTCGAGAACATAATCAAGGCTTGTAATCTCTCCGCTTTTCACTTTCATGCCAAGTGATGTTTTTGGCTTCCATGTTTCCTTCTCAAAAGCGCCCTTCTTCTTTACTTCTTCCACTATCTCTTCTTCAAGCTCTTTTACCTCTCCAAGCTCGACAGCGAGCCCTTCCTTTGGCTTCTCAATCAAAGCTTCTTCCTGCAAATCTTCTATCTTTTCAGGAAGTTTTTCCTTCTCTTCTGCCTTCTCCGCTATTTCTTCTTTTTTCTTAGCCATTTATTTTGTCCCTTACTTCATTAAAGTTTTTTACAATATCCTCTGGATTAAGCCCTCTTTTTATATAAGTAGAAAACTGCTTTGAGTATTTCTGGCTGTCATTTTTCAGCGTTTGCGCATATTTCGCAATGTGTTCACCTGACAGTCTGGCTTTGTCTGGAAGTATTTCCGGATTTGCGGGCACTTTGAGGCCAGCGTCTATTGCACCTGAAAGTGCGGCGTAGAGCCTGGAGCCTTTAATTGAGTTGTTGAATCCCAGGTCCAAAGTGGCTTCTTTTACTCCTTTTTCAATAGCTTTTTTCCCTGCCATGACTCCGATCAAATACGCGCTTGGCAAGTTTCCTGTGCTTCCTTTCCAGCCCAGCTTGCTTAATGCGCTGGAGTTTACAGTGAACAATACCCTGTCACCTTTGGCGTTAAACTCTATCAATGAGACCTGAAAATTATTTAGGGATTTTCTTACCACAAGCCTGTGCTTGTTCGACAATAAAAGTTTGAATCTCTTCTTATAATAAGTTCTGCCTTCTCTTTTTCTCTTGAATGGAATTGCAAAAACTTTACTTTTTTTCATTTTTGAGCAGCCCTCTCTCATTTATGTAAAGCTTCAAATGCCTTATGCTTCTAAAAAATCCCCCTTTGCTTTTTAGATAAAGTTCATGATAATGGGTGATGGAAAGCTTGTCCGTGGTCTTCAGGGATTTGATAAAGTTCCTTTGCAGCCTTATCTTGTTGATCCATGTCCTCTTGGGATTCAATCTTGCAGTTTTCTTTCCTTTTCTTGAGCCAAGCCCTTTGCGCCTGCCGTGGATTTTCTGCAGCCTTGTTTTTCTGGCCCAAAACCTTGATGTGTTCAACACTCTTTTCTTGGTGACTATTCCGTTGCTTATTAATGACCTTATATCGCTCTTGGTTATTGCCTCTTTGATATCATCTAAACTGTCTGGATCGAATCTTACCCTGTTTTCTCCGCATTTTAAAATTCGGGCTGCTAGCCTCCTTTGTGTTTGAAGCATTTTAGGTCTTTTTTGTCAATATCCTGTCTTTTTCTTCTTTGTCGGCCTGTTTTCTCTCTTCATCACTTAGCTGCCTCTCTTCAGGCTTTTTGTCTTTTTTTATGTCTTTGACTGCTTCTTTCTTCTTTTCTTCAACAGTTTTCTTCTTTTTTGATTTCATAAATTCTTCAATCTTATTGATCTGCTCAGAAGCGTTTAAGTTTAAGACTGCGATGCCTAATTCTTGCGCTTTCTTTAGGATTTGGAGCTTTTTCTTGAGGCCTAGCCTTTTCGATATTATTATTCCTCCACTTTCTTTCTTTATATTTTGCAGATCTCCTGCAGAAGATACCAGCTCCATACTTAATCCGGAAGAGTGGAATCCCCTGATTTTTGCCGGGGATTTGTATCCTGGTGAAGGCATTTTTCTTCTTCCTTTGAATTTGTGCCTTATCTTTGAGTGTATTCCTTTGGGCTTTCTCCACTTATAGTTAAGTTTCCTTCTTTTTGGATTATCCTGCCTGATAAACACAGGCTTTCTCTCCTTCAATTCTTTCCTTATTTCCAAAAGGTTGACATTCATCTTAATTCCTTGCCGTCCTTGTTGATTACGTAAATTCCATCCTGAAAAATCCTTGTGTCATATCCCGGCCTTCTGGTGAGCTGCTCGATGTCTGCGCTTACCTGCCCGGCAGTTTCCTTGCTTGTGCTTGTGACGTGTATCAATTCTCCCTCAATTTTCACATCAGCGCCTTCCTTCAAGTGCAATACTCTCGGCACTTTTTCCCCGAGAAAATTCTTGACAATCAGCTTGTTGCCGCTAACTCCCACATTCATGGGGAAGTGCCCTGAGCATATTTTTAAAATGTAGCCGTGATTTTGCATGGTGCCCCTGATCATATTTCTTACATGTGCTGTTAACGAGTTTATAATTTTCTTGTCTTCTTTGGTATTCTTTTTTGATTCAAGGAAAATCTTATTAGTGGCTACTTTAATGGAAATGCTATGCTGCTTCATCATTCTTTTTGCTTCTCCTTTTGGCCCTTTGACTGCCAAAAGCTGCCCCTCAACAGAAGCGCTTACACTTTGAGGCAGCTCTATTTCTTGGGTTAATTTTTCTTTCCTGGAACTCTTGTCTTTGGTCATCAGTAGCAGTATGCTAAAAGCCTTCCTCCTATTTTCTTTGATTTTGCATCATAATGCGTCATAATGCCTTTTGGGGTTGAGACAAATAAGAGGCCTAAGTCTTTTGCGGGCAAATACCTCTTTTCAAATTTTTCAAAGTCCTTGTTAGTGACGCTATATCTGGGTTTTATAACTCCGCATTTATTTATGCTTCCAATCAGGGTGAGTTGTATGTAATTTCCTCTGCTGTCTTCCACTTCCTTAAATTCGCCTACGTAGCCGTTTTCCTTCATCACTTTCAGCACTTCTTTCACTACTTTTGATACTGGTTTTAGGATACATTCCGACTTTCCAATAGTCTCATTGTTCAGTATGAGTGACACCGCGTTTGCCAATGAATCGTTAAGCATTTTTCACCTTAGTCGTATTTCTTAAAGCCCAGGCTCGTGGCTATTTCCCTGAAGCACGTCCTGCATAATCTGAGCCCGTAACTGCTGATATAAGCGCCGGGCCTGCCGCATCTTCTGCATTTTTTTGTGATTCTCCCGTATTTCCTTGGTTTTGGGGCATTGTGTTTTATGTACCTCTGCAATTTTACAGGCTTTGCTTTTAATTGCTTGAAAACCTTCCTGTAATCGCTGTAAGTCATTTATTCAGCCTCCACTCTTGTATTAAAGTTCTTAGTCATAAAGTCTATAGCCTCTTGTTTTGATATTCGATGCCTTGTAGGTATCTTTCTTGCCAATATTCTTCTTCTTTTAATCCTGTAGCCCGGCCTTTCCAATGTCACGCAGACTTCAAAACCCATTATGCCTATTTTTGGATCATATTTGACATCTGGAATCTCTATGTATTCGGGGATGCCGAATGCTATGTTGCCGTTGCTGTCGAACTGTCTTTCGCTGAGTCTGTTCTCAACTGCATCAAGCAGCCTTGGAAGCAGTTTGACAGCCCTGTCCTTTCTTAAAGTCAGCTTGCAGCCGATTGGCAGTCCCGGCCTTAAGCCCCATTCCTGAATTCTTTTGTTGGTTACAGTCCTGACAGGGGTGGCATTTGTAATTGTGCCGAGCAGCACTATCCCTTTCTCAAGCTTTGTCTGGTCTTTTCCAGCTCCAATATTCAACGTTACTTTCTCTATTCTTATGTTCTTCATCGAACCCATCTTGATCAAATTGAAATTGAGGGTATTGTATCCCCAACTACAAAAGCATATTTTTTTGATGTTTCTACAAGCTCATCTCTTGAGTCTTTGTAGATTATTTTATCCTTAATGACGTCCTCAACGCTGCCTTTTTCCCCGATATGCCTGCCTCCCGTCAACAGTATAGTGGCTTTCTTTTCAAGCTTCAGATGCTTGCTTATCTTCTGTTCCGGCAATGATAGGACTACTGTGTCGCCAACTTTGTAGGAGTTGCTGTCGGCAAAAATGTTTTTTCCATCATAAAGGTTTAGCTGCAGCTTTCCCCCCACAATTGTCTTTCCGATGATCTTGCATGGCTTGACCAGGCTTTCGTCCTTCTTTATCTTTATCAAGTCAAGCTTGCCGTTATTGTTCACAATAACCCTGAAATACTCGTTTGTATTTGCAATTTCAACCGTGTCAAATATTCCGACTGGAAATCTGTAGTCTTTTCTGGCTTTGCCGTCAATCTTTATTTCATTTGAGCTTAATATTTTCTTAACTTCTTTTGTCGTGCCTGCATAATTCAACACTTCCTTGAGCAGTATGTTCAGGGCCATGCCTGACTCTAAACCATGCGGGCCCGCTGCGGGTTTTGTGATAAACTTAGGCCCTTTCCTTCTTATCTGCCATATTTTTGGCGCTGCAAGCCTTTTCAGGTGGTCTTTGCCCATTTTATTTCCTCTCCAAAGTGTTCTGCCTCTGCTTATCGTCCAAATTCAATTCCGTTATCATCAGGTTTGAAGGGTGCAGTGCAAGCATTTTTTTTGTGCCGTCTTTTTTTGTTATCTCAATGCCATTGACATAAATTTCCGTTTTTTTTAAATCGATTCTCTCTATCTTGCCATCCTTATTTCTGAAATGCCCCCTCATTATCTTAACCTTGTCGCCTTTTCTCAATCCTATATTCCTTTTTCCGTATTTCTTTTTCAGGTCTTTCGAAAAGTGGGCGCTGACAAATTTTTGCTTTATATGCAGGGGGGCGTTTAGCCTGTATTTTCTCTGCTTTCTTGGCTTCTTGCTGTCATTCCAGGTGCTTGAAAATTTTTTCATTTTAACCTTCACACAACGATGCTGGCTATTTTCGCTATTGCCGGCCATCTTTCACATGCTTCTTTTGCGATAGCCCCTTTAAAGATGGTGCCCTTCGGGTTTCCCTTGTCATCTTTCAAGACGACAGCTGAATTATCCTCAAATTTTATTCTGGTCCCGTTTGCCCGTTTGTACTCTTTCTTCTGCCGAACTATGACTGCAAATACAACCTGTTTCCTCATGTCTGGCCTGCCGCTTACCACAGAAGCCATAACCAAATCCGCAACTCCGCAGCTTGATATGCGCCCCTTGACCGTTTTTAGGCCTACAACGGTGAAAACTTTGATTATCTTTGCTCCTGAATTATCGCATGTTTCTACCTTGCTTCCGACTGGAAGCGCTCTTGTAACGCGGGCTTTAAGTGGCTGCATTTTATTTTGTTTCTATCTGGTTTTTCTCTTCTGGTTTTTCTTCTTTGCCAGTTGTGGCTTTTGCAGATTCCCTTGAATCCATTTTTTCCTTGAATCCCTTTTCAACGCCAAGTTTCTTGACTATGACGAAGTTTTTTGTCTTGCTCAATGGCCTGCATTCCATCATGCTCACTATGTCACCGTCTTTGGCATTGATGCATTCCGGATTGTGAACTTTTAATTTGGTTCTTCTTTTCTCGAACCTTTCATATTTTTTCAAGAAGTGCTGCCTCTCAAATTCTATAACAGCGGACTTCCTCATTTTTGTCGATATCACAGTTCCGGTGAATTGCCTGCCCCGCATGCTTAATGTTCCGTGGAATGGGCAGTTAGGATCATTGCATTTTTGTCCTGAAGCTTCCGTATCAATTCTTCTTGCTTTCATTTTATTGCTATTTTATTGCTCAAGTGTTATCCAGCGCGGATTAGTGTATCTAGAGCTGCTCCGAAGGTTTTTGCATGTCCTGTTTTATCGTATTTCGACGCTGCTTGCTGCAAAGCCGTAGTCAATCAAAATCCTCTTGACTTTCTGCTTGTGCTCGCCTTGTAGCTCAATTTTGCTGTCTTTTATTGTACCGCCGCAAGCGAGCTCTGACTTAAGCTTCTTTGCCAAGTCTTTAAGGTCTATCTCCTTTTGGTCTATCCCTTCTACAATTGTGTAGTTTTTATTGAATTTTTTCCTCTCAATGTAAACCAAAATCTTTTGGCTTTCTTTGGCTATTGTCTCACATACACACAGCTCTTTCACCAAGCCGCATATCGGGCATATTTCACTCATTCCTTTTTGCTTCCTCCGTTTTGTTTTTATTTCCTGCGCTTTTTATTGTGAGTATTTTTGCGATTGTTTTTTTCATTTCTTTCACTTTTCCAGGGCTTTTTGGTATTGTGCCTGTTGCTATTTGCGAGTTGATTTTCATCAGCTCCTTCTTTAGTTCAGACATCTTATCTTCCAAATCACGCTCATTTATTAGTCTCAGTTCCTTCGTTTTCATCTTTCTTTTTCCTTCTCCTCTTCGGTTTTTCAGGCTTTTCAGCGCTCTCCTCGACCTTCTTAACTTCGTCATTCGGCTGTTTTATCTCCTCAACCTTGACGTCCTTTGGATCAACAAGCTCGATATGGTCGGGCAATTTTATATCCGGTGGCATAATCTTCACTTTAACGCCTATAATTCCTGTCTTTAGCTGGGCCTGCACATGGGCTTCCCTGACTTCGTTGGCGATGTCGCCGCATTTCTTGAGGTAGCCGGAGTAGAATCTCCATGATTTGGCTCTTGCACTTGGCACCTTGCCGCTTATAAGAACTTCAATTCCAAGGGCTCCTGCATTCATTACGCTTGTCATTATTTTATGGCCTATTGCCTTGAATTTTTCAGATCCAAACTTCTCCAAAGCGTCCACAATTTTTTCCGCCACTATTTTTGCGTCCAGATTTGGGTTTTCGACTTCGCTTATCTCTATCTGCGGGTTTTCCAGGTCAAATTTTTTCTTTAAAGTCTTTGTCAGCTGCTTGATATTCTGGCCTTTCCTTCCAACTATCAAGCCGGGCCTGGATGCAAATATTATTATTTTCTCGCCAAGCGGAGTCTTTACCATAGTTGTGTGGCTATGCCCGACGTTCTCAAGGCTCTGAGTCACATACTCTTCAATCTGGAACTCTTTTATTTTCTGCGCTACAAATTTCCTTTCTATCATTTTTTATCAGGCTTCTCCGCTTTTGTTTTAGCTTTTTCTTTTGGCTCGGTTTTCTTTGCTTTTTCTTCAACAATTATCTCCACGTTTGTTCTTTTCATCTTTCTTCTGGTTTTTCTTCCATAATGCCACGCTTTCCCGGCCTTATGGGCGCTTATGTGCGCTATCACCAAGTTTGAAGTGTTCAGTCCCTTAAATTGCGCGTTTGCCTCTGCAGTTTCTATAAGTTTTATTATCTCTCTTGAGGCTTTTTCCGGATACCTTGCGGGCCCCGTGCCTTTCTTGTGGCCCAAGTCAAAATTATACCTCTTGAATGGGACCGCTAATTTTTTTTCCGACACATCTTTCAGCACTTTCTTCGCATCGAAAACATTTTTGTTCTTGATGAATCCGCATATCTCCACGCTTTGCTTGAAGGAGATTGGCAAAGCCATGCCTATAGCCCTTGCCATGTGCTCCGGATCATAATTAGTGAATGTGTAGCCTTTCATTTTTACTTCACAGACAAGCTTGCGCTCGACCTTGTGGCACCGATTCCAGGCGCGCTATGCGCAACTCTCTTTCGTGTTAATGCGAATTCGCCTATGTAATGCCCTACCATATCTGATTCAATAGATATGGGGACGAACTCTTTTCCCTGATGGAGCTTTATCGTCTTGCCAACCATCTCCGGAATTACAATTAAGTCTCTGCAGTGGGTTTCTATATTTTTCTCATTCGCCCTTATCTTTTTAAGCAGTATCCTCTGCTGTTCTGTGAACCCCCTCTTCAAGGTGCGTCTTTGCCTTGCCGGCAGGAACTGGGCTAGCTCGGTTAAGCTCATTTTCTTTAATTCCTCTATTGTTTTTCCTTTGAATGTGAATTCTTTCTTTGCCATTATTGCTTACCTCTTGTGCCTTCCAGTCCTTTTTGGAGCGATTTTGCCCACTTTTCTTCCAGGTGGCGAATTCCTAGAGGATTGAGTGGGTATTCCTTTTGCATGGGAGCTTGAGCCTCCAAATGGGTGGCTTAGCGCATTCATTGACGTTCCGCTCACAATAGGCCAAAGTTTGTTCCTGGCTTTCATTTTGTAAAATCTTGTGCCTGCTTTCAAAAATGGCTTTTCAGTTCTGCCTGATCCGGCTACAATGCCGATAGCAGCCCTGCATTCCGGTGAAAACATCTTTCTCTTGCTGGACGGCAGCTCAACAACAATTCCATTTTCCATCTTTGTGATTATCTTTGCAAAAGCGCCGCTTGCCCTGACAAACTTCCCACCGTCACCAGGGTTTGATTCAATATTATATATTGATGTTCCCTCTGGAATGTTTTTCAAAGGCAGAATATTGCCGGTTTTTAAATCAACATCCTGGCCAATCTCTATTTTGCCCCCTACTTTCACTCCTTCAGGAGCTTGCAGCAAGCCTGTCTCTCCTGTGCTATACTCGAGCTCCATTAGAGGTGCGCTATGCCCGCTGTCATGAATTAAATCTGTGATGACTGCATTAGTAACCTTGCCTTCTTCATACCTGACAAAACTTGATTTGCCCTTGTACCTAAAACTTGGAGCCCTATACCTTGGACTTCCTTTCCCTCTCTTCTGCTGGATTAAGTTTTTGCCCATTCTTATCACCCGTTTACATCAGGCCCATTTGTGTTGCTATGTCTATAGCTGGGTTCTTTGAATTAAATTTGACATATGCCCTTTTTTCCCCATCTGCATTGATGTAAGTATTTACTGTGTCGACTTTGACTTTGAACATATCCTCTATGGCTTTTCTGATTTCCTGTTTTGTTGCCTTATTGTTGACTACGAATATCAGCTTGTTTTCCAGCTCCATCAGCCTGATGGATTTTTCAGTTGATAGCGGATACTTGATTGTGTTGTAATAGTCCATTTTTACTCAAAGAGGTTTTCTTTTTCCATTGCATTGATTGCAGCAACTGTCCATAAAGTCAATCTGCCTGGTTTTGCTCCTGGCGCCAAAAGTTCAGCATTCAGGTTCCTGACATAAATTACATCGATGCCCGGTATGTTTGATGCTGCCTTGCTTACACTATCAATTTTTGAAACGACTATCAAAGGGCCTGTCTTTCTTTTGTATTTTCTTCCTCTGCTTTTGCCTTTTCCAGCCCTTACGGATTTTTCCTGGACTCTTTCAAGCTCCTTGCCAAAGCCTAGTTTCTTGAGCGCATCAATAACTGTTCTTGCCTTGTCCAAAGATTCAAAATTTCCGTCAAGCACGAAAGGGTATGAATCTGGGAGTATATGGCCCCTTTTAGAGACGATATCCTTCAATATTGTTGCCGCTATTGCGCTCCTTATAGCCTTAACCCTTTCTTTCTCATTTATTTTCTTCCACCATATCTTTTCCAATTTTGGGGGGTGTGCCCTTCTCCCTCCAACAGTGCCTGGCGCAAATGCCCCCACCCAATTCATTCTTGTGCCCCTCCTGGTCATTATTTTTCTTGGGACTCTTGATATTCCGATGCCATATGAGCCTCTGTAGTCTCTTCTTCTTCTGGACAATTTTGCAGACGCTCTCTTGCCTGATTCAGGTCCAGCTGCGTAAGTTTGCCTCTTATGGCTTTGGATGGATAATACTGCCCGCTGGATTAAGTCTGGCCTGTATTCCTCATTAAATTGATTTGGCATTTTAATTTCTCCAACCTTATTTTTTGAACTGTCCAGCACATCAAGTTTCATTTTAGTTTCCTTGCTTTGATTCCAGGCTTGTATAAACTGCTTTTGGCGCTTCTGCCGGTATCCCTTTATTTGGCTTGGCTGCATCAGTAAATCTTATCAATCTTTTTTGATGGCCGGAGACAGAGCCTTTAATCAGCATGTACGGGTTCCTTAAAACTCCATAATGGACATAGCCGCCTTTTGCATTGATTTCGTCTGCTTTGCTTCCAATCTTAAGGAGCCACTTATTGTATTCTGATCTTAAGTGATAGCCCATTTTACCTGCGTGGGCTACTCTCCACATCACATGCCCCTGAGACTTCCAAGGCCCTAATGATCCAGGATTTCTTCTGCTTTTTTCGGATTTATGGTGCCTTAACTGGACCCCAAATCTCCTGATAGGCCCTTGAAATCCTTTTCCCCTTGTTAATGAATGCGCATCCAATTGCTGCCCTTCCCTGAAAACCTCGCTTATGCTTATCTCCTTTCCTAATTTTTCTTTTGCATACGCTGCTTGCTGCTCCTTATTGCCTCCTATCGCAGTCTCAAAAATCTCTGATTTCTTTTTTCCAATGCTTGTCAGTTTTGGCTGGGTATAGCACAGCAGCCTTACAAAATCAAATTCGCTTGCTTCTTTGCCTTTCTTTTTAGGCAGCGTAATCCTTCTGTCTAGCTCTTTATCAAGTGAATCTGCAATCAATTCAGAAACAAGTCTCTGGCCATTTTGGGTGTTTTTGTAGAATCTTATAGAAGCAGTCTTGAGCGGAGGGCACTCCACAATTGTAACAGGGCAAAAAATCTCTGTGCCTTTTGTCAGCGAAGTTTGCCTGTTGTCGCTAATCAGAAGATGTGTCATGCCGACTTTGTATCCGGCAAAGCCCAGCAGCTTTGCTTCGGCGCTCTTGGGCCAGTTCCTTATTCTTGCATAGCTTTGCCTGGCTCTGACCCTTGGCCAAAACTGCATACTTCCTGCTCTTGGTTGTCTTGTTCTGGGCATTTTTGATTAACGTAATAGATTGTTATGTCTATTACACTTCGTTGCAAAATAAGCCTTTTGTTGAAAGCCTTTTGTAGAAAACAGTTTAAAATCAACTGTACTGAAAAGGCAATCTTTTCAGGCTTGTTTATGCTAATATGCATTACCTCAAATAAGCGTAATGGCTGTTTTAGGAATAGTATACAATTTATAAAGGTTGCGGTGGCTTTTATGTTGCCTGAAAAGTTTTATTTTTAAGCAATGGCTTTTGAATTTAAGATGATGTCAAAAACCACCGGTCCTAGACACGGTGGCATGTTGCTTATCGCAAATGTGATTCGTGGTTTTTGAGCACGCTCGGAATTCCACGATAAGATTTGTGGTTGAGTCTACGAAACCACCTATCATAGATAAGGTGGAATTCCGACGTTTAAATGATTTTTTCTTATGTCGGTGATAAGATAGAAAATAAAATTAAACCAAAGTTTTCGATATGGATTAAAGAGAAAAAGATGTAATAAAGAAAAAGCCCATGCGGTAAATTAAACTAAAATCAAACACAAAAAGAACTAAGATAAAAACTTATCCAAAATCACTTTTTCCTTTTCCTGTAGATGTAAAATCCTGCTCCTGCCAATACAAGCGCTGCTCCTATTGTTGTGAATTCAGGAATTTCATTTCTTGGCTCGCAGACTGGCAATGGATCTTCACCAGAAGGCAAACTTGGAGCTGAAGGCGAGCAAACGCTTGTCAATATTCCAGGCACTGTAGGATTGCCGCTTGATGGGAATAATGTTCCCAATACATCAACGACTGTGCATGCTGTGAGGTTAACTGTTCCCCTGTTTGCGTCTGCAACACCATCTCCAGTTGGCCTTACATCACCCATTCCTGAAAACCAGCTGATATCGGAACTGTAGGATTTTGCGTCAATTTTGCCGCCGAAACCATTTGAAGGATTATTTCCAAAAGCTGAAATAGAAGTTGTATCAATATCAACACTTGTTTTTGCGCTTAGATTTATCCTTCCACCATCACTACCACCACTCTCGGAAAAAGCCTTTGCCTGAAAAGCCAATGCAGAAGACAAAATCGCATCCTGTAAAGAAATTGCACTTATTGTGCCTCCAAACTGGTTAGTTGCGCTTCCTCCATTTGAGGTAACTGTGAATACATCTCCTGACAATGCACCATTGACTGTGATTTTGCCATTGGCGAATAAGTCTACTCTACGCAACTTAGGTTTTTCTCCTGTAATATCATCAGCCCTTATCCTTGCCTGTGCTGATCCGACATCGCCTAAATCCTGGCCATTGATGTTTATGGTAGTTCCTGAACGCAAGGTTATGATGCCTGGAACAGAAACTCCAGATGAATCGTTTAAATGTGATTTTTGCGCAACAGTACCAACAAGCCCATTTACATCAATTCCGCATCCCTGCAATAGTATTTTGTCCACTCCTGGGTCCTCACCTTGTGAGACAAGGATAGCATTTGTGCCTATTGTAACACCGGGTTCATCCTGTGAATTTGAAATTATAGTTATTGTTCTGGCTTTATTTTTGGTTTTTCCCCTGGCTAAGATGAAGCCTGTAAGCTTTGAACTTAATACATCAGTACTCGGACCAACTGAAACCAGGCCATCAATGTTTACAGTGCCGTCAGCTTCTATTCTTATATGGCCTGCTTTTCCAGCAGCATTTGCTGTTGCAATGACTGTATTTGTCTCTGCTACAAAGTTTCCGCCGGAAGTTATAGTGATGTTGCCGGCAACAGGCTGTCCGCCCGGGTTTCCGCCAGCCTTGTCGCTGCTTGAGATGTTTGAGCCGGATTTCATTAGGATATTTCCTCCAGTCTCTATGCCAATATTCCCACCATCTCCTCCGCTCCTTATATTCTCTGCAAAAATTCCTGATTTGTCATTCATCTCCAAATCGCCTTGTACATCAAGAGTGATAGGAGAAGCATCTTCATTTGGCACACCAAGCTCATCATTTGCATAGATTCTACTTCCTAAATCCATCAATAAATTTCCGTCAATTGTCAAGTCAATACCTATATTTGTGTCGTTTGACGCATTGATTGTCTTTCCTGCTAATATATGCAAGGTTTCATCAATTGTGTATGATCCAACTTTATTTACATTAGAAGAAATCTGGCACTCTGCTCCTACAATTGAGCCGCCTAAAGCAACACAATCATCAGCATAGGCAAATGCGCTGAATGCACTAAATAAGACAATAAAAATGAATATTCTTGAAACAAGTTTTGCAGACATTTACCAAACCCCCAATTATTGTAACAACTACGCAGTGTAAAGTAATGTTATTTATAAAGCTTTTGGTAGGTTTTATGGAAAAAATCAAAAAAGAAAAAAATCTAGGCTTTGCAATACTTCAATTCTCTTAGACCAAAAATTGAGATTTCACGCTAATCAAACACAATAAAGCGCTGGCTTGGCTAGCTTGGTATCGGTGATCTGCTTCTCAAGCTGCGCATATTCCATCCATCTATCTTTAAGCACAGGCGATAATTCGTAAAACTTGCCATAATTGTTCAACAAGCCAATGTGTGCATTGACGCTTGACTTGATTGCCGTAAGCTGCGGCTTAACGGTGGAAGGTTTGCCTGCTGCGCATCTCTCAATTATGCTTGGCACCCTTGTATCATAATCAAATCGTGGCTTGCCAGGAATACGCTGAGCATTTCCTTTCGTAATTATTCCTTCCTGCACTGCATCCAACCCATCATCAGGATCTAATCCATCAAAAAGGTCATAACAAATTGTTGACCAATGCAATCCGAAGATACATTGGTAGTTTGTATTTGAGTAGAAATTAGAAGCTGATGGGTCAAGAATACAAGAAAATGAAGAGGGAGGCAGCAAGCCAGTGCCGCATTGCCTTGGATCATCCCATGCTATTGAAATGTAAGCAAGCACGAAGATAAGCAATCCCGCAATAACAAATGTCAGTTTTTTCATATTAATCATCCTCCTTTACGATCATGTAATTAGGCTTTTACCATTATTTAGTCAAAAACCAAAAGATTCTTATTTATATAGATTTCGTTTTTTTGCTGTTCCAGCGTCTATAACTAACAAGAAAATAGTCATTTCCTTCTTCTGTACAATACATATCCAGCTGCTCCAAAGAGCGCGATTCCAGCCCCTATTGTGCTGAATTCAGGTATTTCATTTGGAGGAATACATTTCACACTCACATCATCCAGAAACGTTCCAAATGAGTTTGGCGTGCCTTGTTCCACAAACTTTAGCCTTGTTGTTGAAGATGAGGCAGTTAATTGGTATGTGTGCCCTGTCCAGTCTGTATTGCTTAGGCTTAATCCTGAACTGGAGATTGTATCCTGCATCGCGCCATTCCAGCTGAACTTAAGGATATTATCGGAAATGTCCCTTAATGGCCTTGGGGAGGTCTTAAATTTCACTTCATAAGTCTGCCCGGATATTGTTGCCAAGTCTTGATAAATCTTTACAGTGGCCGGCTCTCCGCTGAAGGAGCCTATTGGCCCATCCCAGTCTGTGTCAAGCTCCGCAAATTGGCTGCCTTCTGCAGGAAGCCATCCTGAAAATCCAGCCTGGATTTCAAGCTGTGCAGGATCCGGCCTTATATGGCTATTATAAGATGTTTCAGTTGATTTCCACTGCACAACCCAATCCAATGTTGGTGTTCCCGAAGGATAAATATCCCAAAGCTTGGGATTTATAACAATAGGGCTTTCGAAGCCGCCGTTTGAAACTAGATTTTGGTTTGGATCACAAGCCTGCTGGGCAAAGGCAGTGTTTACTATTGAAAAAAGAAAAAATGCAAGAACAATAAATATTTTCTTCATTTTTATTCCAGCAAATAAAAAATAAAAAAAGAAGGCTTACTTCCTTCTCCTGTACAATGCGTATCCAGCTGCTCCCAAGAGAGTTATTCCTGCGCCTATCACTGTAAACTCTGGAATTTCGTTAATCCCATCCTCTAAAGTGCAGTTTGCTGAACAGCCGTCACCATCTGCTTGATTGCCGTCGTCGCACTGTTCACCTTCGTCTAAGACCAAATCTCCACATTGCCCAGATTTACCACCTACGCCGCAGCTTCCCAATGGAATTTCAAAAGCAAGTGCCCTTCTGGGTTCATAAGCTTCAACAGACCACATAACATGCTTACCTAAACCTGAAAATGTATTCGTGTCACACTCTAAATCTTCATCTCTGAAGCTAGGGTCTGAACCAACAGCTGTTGAAAAATCAAAAGCTGGAAGTAATGTTGTTTTGTCTTCAACCCATACATGGGTACATCCATTTGATCCTTCATAGAGCAAATCTCCACCTATAGCAAGTCCGCTATTGTAACAGCCACTTCCACCCCATGTAAACCCATCATCAGCCTGTGCAACTCCGGTAGTAGATAAGTGACGTATTTTAGTTGCACCATCCCAACTGTGGTACAATGTATCGGTTAATCCATCATAGGCTAAGCCGTCGTCCAAGCAATTACCATCAAAAGATGGTACATCAAATTGCTTCGTTGCAACCCCTGTAGATGGATCAATTAAATAAATCTCTGAACCTGCTTGTCCTGAAGCACAGCCTGCTCCAGCCCAAAGTTTTCCTCGGCTGGAATCCCATGCTAATGCTCCTAAACCACCCTTAGAGGAGAAAGAAGCCAACACAACTCCAGTAGAAGGATTAGCTTTATATAAATCTGTAGCCGCACCACAACAGCAAGAATACCATAAATTAACACCATCGTAGGCTATTCCTACGCCTGTTCCTCCTGGACAAGGTGTTGCAAAGCTAACAGAACCAACCAAATCTCCAGTCGCTGCAAAAGCAAAAGAAACAGAAATAACTAACAGAAATACATAAAGTAAAAACTTTTCTATCTTCCTCATTTTACACCCCCAATTTTTATTAACTTTGAAAAATAAAATAATAAAACAAGAAGATTTACTTCCTGTTTCTCCTTGAATACAAGTATGTTCCTATGCCTGCAATTGCCAAAGCTGCTCCAAATGTTGTGAATTCTGGGATTTCATTTACAGGCTCATTTTGGCATTCAGAGTTGCAACCATCACCATTTTGATTTCCACCATCGTCGCATTCCTCACTTGGTTGGTTCACAGATCCATCGCCACAAAATGGTTCTGGCTGTTGGTCAATTATGCAATCAGCCGGACAATCATCTCCGTCTAGATTGTTGCCGTCATCACAATCTTCGCCTAGGTCTGTGGTGCCATCGCCACAGCTTGTGCAGTAAGCGCCTCCACCGCCAAATAGGTTTGGATTGCACACGCTATTCGGGCCGCCATATTGCGTACAATCAAGCGGTTCAGTCAAAACAGGCTGGTTATCAGAACAAATCGCTTCATGTAAATGAGTGCTATCCGAGCATTCATCAAATACGAATATGTCAAAGAAACTATTACCTGGAATTAGAGGTGCTATTCCACCATCAGAATCAATACATTCTGTAGCGAAAACGCTGTAAAGAGAAACTAAGAAAACAGCAAAAAATACAGCAAGTATCTTTGGATTTAAGCTAATAAATAATCACCCCCGATTTTATTAAGTAAAAAAGTGATATGATGATATATTAACAAACTATACTAATAATTAAAAATAAAAAAAGAAAAGCTTATTTCCTGCTTCTCTTCCTGTACATGTAGAAGCCTGCTCCTGCCAAAACAAGGCCTGCTCCTATGGTTGTGAATTCTGGGATTAATACCAAACCGCTCTCTTCTACATGTATAGCACCCTTATCACCATTCACATGGTAAGCGTATTGAGGTCCACTTGCACCAGATGTTGTTAATTTGATAGTACCGCATCCTGTTGCATCAGTTGGTGTGGATAAAGGTACAGCACTAAAATCTCCTGGGAATAAATCATCATTTGTACCATCATCACAAGCTGTGTCTAAATCATTATCTCTGCAGTATTTCTCTACAGTCAGGTCTGCTCCAACCAATGGTCCGCCGCCTGTAGCTTCGATACAAGCATCTACAACGACTACCTCACTTGGACTCATTGTTACTAAGTCCGGTATAATATTCAAATCTGTAGCCATAACAGAACTAGCCATTAGCACAAATAGCGCTAAAAATCCGTATATTTTTCTCATCATTCCACCCCCTGGAACATTTTATTTTAAACTAACTGTTAGTAAACTTTCTATTTACTATTTCAGCGTGGAAAGATTGTAGTATATTTAAACATTTCGTTTTTAGCCATTAAATTTTAACTTGAAAGTGGTGTTAAACTGTAACTGCTGCTTTTGAATTTTACCAGAAAAACCAGCTTTTTGTGTAAACAATATAAATTGCCAGAAGCAAATTTGCCGTCGAGTGGGCAAAGATTATTGAGCTCATGTTTTTTTTCTTGTAGACAAGATAGTTAAGCAAAACTCCGGCTACCAGCCCCTGAAGCCACCTGTTGTGTGAAAAGCCAAAAAACAAGGCTGTTAATATAAACGACAATGGCGTAAACTTTCCCAATGAAACTTTTTTCCACTTGTTGCTTACCAAAACCCTTGCCAAAAAATTTCTGGTGAAAAATTCCTCGACAACAGGGGTTATAATTACAAAAGAGAAAATTCTGAAGCCAAGCAGAAGGTAATCTTGAGGGATATAAGAGGTTTCTCCAAGAACAGGGTATGACCCTTCAAGCAAAATCCAAGCCAGAAAGATTGCTATTCCGATAAATACAGAGAAAGCGTCAAGCTTGATTTTGAATTTGTAGAATCTTCTAAATGCAAGAAGAAGAAAAAGCAGAATAACCACCCTAATAATTAAGAAATAACCGTGCCTAATCAAAGGCAATGTCAAAACATACACCAAAAAAGGGATTATGTAATAATACATTTGAGCAGACTAATCTGCTTCATTATATATAATTTTTGTTAAGGCAAAAATCTTGGTTAAAAAGTTTTAAATAAAGGTGGAGCCTATGATTTCACAAATGGCAAATGGCAATGACGTTCTCAGGATTGAAGGCCTGACAGTGGTTTTGGGCAAAAGGGCAATTCTGGAAGACGTCAATGTAAATGTAGAAGATGGGGAAATGCTTGGGCTGGTTGGGATTTCAGGAGCAGGCAAGACAACTTTGCTTAACTCAATCATAGGGTACTATCCAGTTGCTGAAGGCGACATATTGTACAATTCCCCCCGCAAAAAGGAATTTGTCTCTATCCTTGATAAGATGGGGGTGTTCAAGTGCCTGTTTGGATTCTCTGCTCAAAGCCCGTCATTTTATCCCGAGCTTTCTGTGCTTGAAAACCTCCAGTATTTTGCCAGCCTGTATGACATGCCTGAAAACATCAAGAAGCAGAATATATTAAGGGCATTGAAATTAGTCGGGCTGCAGGAGTACACTAAAGCAACTGCAAAAAACCTGTCCGGAGGGATGAAGAAAAGGCTGGACATTGCCTGCTCAATAGCCCATTATCCAAAAATCCTAATTCTTGACGAGCCTACCTCTGACATGGACCCTATGCTAAGAGTCCAGATTTGGAATGTTATTGAAGATATTAACAAGAGCGGGACAACAGTGATAGTGGCTTCCCATTTTCTTTCAGAGATAGAGCATACTTGCGACAGGATGGTTTTTGTGCATAACAAAAGCATCGGGTTTGTTGGCACCCCTGGCGATTTCAGAAATAAATACTCAAGGGCCAAGGAAGTCCATATAGGCACAAAAGACGGAAATTACAGCATTATACTCAAAAAAGTTCTCGATATACCATTTTTGGAGTTTAAGCATGTTCTCAAGAAGAAAGGAAGGATAGTGCTGCATTCAAAAGAGAATGAAAATGTGATAAGGAATGCGCTTTCAAAAGTGCTGCAATCAGAAAAAAACATTTCTGACATAGAGGTCAAAGACCCCTCTATGGACATGCTATTCAATCTCTTTGTTGAAAAATGAACAAGATAACTTTGATAATCAAAAAGAATTTCTTGATCTTAATCAAGTCAAGATGGCTGGCATTAACTGTGGTTCTGGGGCCTTTGCTCATGATTTTCCTTACAGGCATAGCTTTTGACAATCTTAATGAGTACAGGATAAATATTGGGGTTTACTCTCCAAGCTATACAGAGCTGACAAATTCGTTCATTGCCAAGCTAAACACGGATCAATTTAGGACAATAAAATCAAAATCACAGGCAGACTGCATAGATAGTGTAAAGGTTGGCTTGTCGCATACTTGCGTTGTTTTTCCGGCAAATCTTGCCCTGGGGTCAGCGGACAAGGAGATATCCATTTTCATAGACTATTCAAAGCTTAATCTTGCCTGGGTGGTAAGGGACAGGCTTTTTTCGCGTGTCGAGGAGAAATCCACAGAAATCACAAGGGAATTAACCCAGAATATACTGTCAAAGCTTTTCCTGACAAAAAATGAAATATCGAATGACATAGCCCTTTTGGATTTGACAAGATCCAATGAGAATGAGGTTATTAATAAGACAGATGATATATTCCGCTCAATTTCTACAATAAACACAACTGTTGGACTGAATGCTTCTGATATTGACAGGCTGGAAGCAAAAATATTTTCCTTAAAGTATTCATTCGACGAGCTTGTTGAAAAAGCTGTAGGCAATGCGGAATTTGCAGAAGACCTTGTCAAGGGTGGGTATTTCAGCGACAATGAAGAGGATAATTATCTGGACGATATCAAAAAGCAAAAATCCGATATCATTGACAACAAGGAGTATGTTGAAAGCTTGTTTAATCCTCAGTATTCAGGATCTGTAAACAACAGCATTGACACCATTAGGATAAGGGTGGATATGATAAACCTGAATGCAAACGCTACAAACACCCTGGTGAGCAAAAGCAAATCCACTTTATACAACATAACCCAGTTGACTGCCCTTAACACAAAGCTGATCAGCAAGATGGGTTATTCGATGAAAGCCGTGAAGGATGATCTTGACAGCATCGAAGACTTGAGCGCTGAAGACATAGCTTCTCCTATCACAGCAGGCATCAGGCCATTGACATCATATAATACGTACTTGAATTATATGTTCCCGACTCTCATGGCCATGGCAATAATGCTGGCTGCGCTCCTGTTGTCATCAATAGTCATAGTCATGGAGCTTAACACACCGGCTTATTTCAGGAATGTCATATCGCCAACAAGCAAGATCATGTTCTTCTTTGGGTCCTATTTGACGAACCTGTCATTGGTGGGATTCCAGACTGTCTTGATGATCTTGATATCTGTAGTGTTCTTTTTTTCACAGGTCATGAGCAACATTCTTACAACTCTGGTATTGTGCTTCTTGATTGCCACTTTCTTCATCATGCTCGGAATGGGAATAGGATATTTATTCAAGACAGAGCAGATGTCTATTTTAGCAGCCACTTTTGGAGCGAGCATGTTCCTGTTCCTGTCTAATGTGCTGTTGCCAATAGAGAACATGCCGGAGTTCTTCATGAAAATCGTGCAGTTCAATCCCTTCATCATTTCAGTCTCATTGCTGAGAAAGTCAATCTTATTCAAGCAGTCGCTTATAGAGCTGAATGAGGAGATTTTTATCCTTGTGGTATTCATAATTCTGCTGTTGGCTTTATATGCGGCAGTTTATTATTCACTGCACGCTAAAAAGCCAAGAAAAAAATTCAGATTTTGACTTATTCACTGCCAGCTCCCAAGCTCTCTCATTCGGATGGAGGTTTTGGCTTAAATAATTTTTAAAATTTCCTCAGGTTTCATTATCTTAATTCTTTTGAATTCTTTCAATTTTAATAAATGCCAGTCATAGGTTATAATGTAATCAGAAGAAGATTCAATGGCGCATTCTATGACTTTATTATCGTCAGGATCATCTTTTATTATTTCTGCTTCCTGTTTTGGCTCTATCAAACTAGCGAAAAGCAGTATTTTTTCAATGATATTTTTAGCTTCGCTTTTGCTGTATTCAAAATCTCTTTCAAGCACTTCAGATGTCTCGCCCAAGATATCTTGCGTTGCAAAGATTTCAGCGCCTGAAAGAATCAATTTCTTCAATAATTTATGCGCAACGCTGTAATCCCATTGTGTGGCTGAAATAAGAAAATTAGTATCTACAGTAACTTTCATCTTAATTTTTAAGCTTTCTTACCCTGTGGACAATTGACGGCACATCAGGCTCTTTAATTCCTAATTTTTCTGCCCTTTTTCTGCCCTCTAATGCAATTGCCCCTATTTCCTTGATTAAATCTTCTTTCGATGGGATTGATATTTTTCTTAAGATAATCGTATCTTTCGCAGAAACGACTGAAAAAACAGTCCCCTCGCTAGCTTTTAATTCCTCCCTTATATCTTGGGGTATGACAATTTGCCCCCTTGAAGACATTTTAATGGTTTCTGCTGGCATTTTTACCTCCAATTTTTCTTATTTACTTATAGTAAGATAAACTTATTTATAAGCTTTTCTGCCAGAAACATGGAAACTGAATTTTCCATAAAGAACTAAAAGACTGAAACAAAATGCTGCACATTTCCCCGATTTCAGGGCAGGCATGGCAGATTCCGTGCATCTTATTTAATGAATACTAAAAAGCCCGGAAAAAAGTTCAGATTTTGACTTATTCACTGCAATTCCAAAAATCCTGTCAGAGGTTTATTTTTTCCACAAGAAAAACAAATAGCGCTAAATTAGAAAAATCTCTTCAGGATAATCTCCATGTGATATTGGTAGTCTTCCTCTTTGCCGGAATATGACTTCAAAACCTCATTAAATCTTCTTATAAGTTCATCTTTGTCAACATACCTGGAAAGTGCTTCAATATCCTCCTCATCCCTTGCATTAAATCTTGCTGCTTTCGTGATTATCACATCAACTGGGCTAAGGGACTTTAAAGTGATGTTCTTCATCCTGACAATTTCTTTTGACTTTTCAGAGTAGTCATTTGGCAACTGTTCGGAAAAAATGTAGCCGTCAGTAAAAATATCCACCTTGAACTTCCTGTCCAAAACTTTCTCAAATTCCATTTTATCTTCTGACCTTAAGCAAAAATCCACATCTCTTGTAGAAGATTTTAGGTCTAGCAAAGTCATTGCTGTGCCACCTACAGCTATCAAAGTTAACTTTTTGTGAAGTTTCCTATCTATGGATCTTAGCCATTTGACTAATTCATTCCTGCCAATCATAAGTACGCCTCTGCATTTTTTGCAAAATCTTCATCAAAAAACCTCCCTAATAGCTTCCATTTCCTGACCCGTGCTGGAGATTCTCTTGACAGAAATTCATAATCCCCTTCAACCAAAAAGGAGGTTTCCATATCCTTGTTTGAATGGAGGTATGAAAGCAGTTCCTTAAGATAGTTTATGGGCTTTATCATCATTGCAGCTTCCAAAAGATAGCCAATCTTGTTCTTTATGCCATAATTTGAGGCAAGCTCAAGCAGCTTAAGCGCGTTTATGTGGTTTTTTATGATTATGATTGGGATTGCTTCTATAAATCTCGCTTTCGGAAACTTGACAAGAATTGTTACTATCAATTCCTCTATTGGGATTATTTTCCCTTTTTTCTTTTTGAGGGAGATCAGCTCATAGCCATAGCGGGAAAGATTGTGTTCTATTGCGGAAGCATCTTCTCTGTTGTCTTTGTTAATCTCATTCAATATATTTTCCTGTGCCAATATGCCTGCAGCCACAAGCTTTGGCCTGATTGACCTGTATAGATAGTTCCTTTCAGTTTGTTTTAGCCTCCTGCCTTCCATTTTCTTGATTATGGTTTCTATCTCGACCTTGCCAAGTATCCTCCTTACAGCTTCGTGCTTCAATGCCTGCAATTTTATCATTGTAATCTTATAAAAGGTTATGATATATTTAAATATTTCTATTTTGCAGAGGCAGCCTGTGTGCCGGCATTCATTGCTATATCAAAAATCCTGTCAGAGGTTTCTTTTTTCCATCCTGTGTTCAGGACAGCCTGCTCTATTTTTTCCTTGCTGATTCCTTGCTTCAAGGTCTTCACGATGTAATCGAACAGCGCTTTTTCCTCTTTGGACAGCCCGGCAACAAGCTGGTTTTTCACATTATAGCTCCTAACAAAGTAAAGCACAGGGATTACAGAAAGCATCATGGCTATGACTGCAAGGGCAGCTATTGTTTGCGAGTGGGCGATGAGCTTGTTTATGCTTGGCTTAATCACATAAGCGACATTTGTGGTGAAGATGCTTAAAAATGACCGGTATTTCTTGACAATCACAAATTCGTCACTTGAAACTGCTGAGCTGCTTTCAAATGCCGCGCTGGCTGCCACATAGTAATTGCCTGGCTGCAAATCCTGCGGCACTTTGAATGTTTTTGTAAATTTTGTGGATTTCTCAACATTTATCGTTTCTGATTCATAATAAATGGTGGTATTCTTTGAATTCTTTATCGCATACTTCATGGACACATTAATCTTGTTTAACGTGCCAACAGCTTTTATTGTGACATCTGCATTCAGATTGTTTCCAGCCTTGATTTTCTTTTTTGAGATATTGATGCTTAAATCAAGAGAAATTTCAATTGGTTTTGTTTCGACTTGAGCTTCTGTTTCTGGGGGCAGGTTTGAAATAACTGCGCAAGATTGGCTTATTTGCGGCGTATTTTCCAGTTTCGGGCATTCTGCATCCTGGGTGTGCTGGGAAATATTGACAAAGTTGCAGTTTCTTGTCTGCAATCCTTCTATGCAGCCTGACCATTCTTCACATTTCCAATCTTGGTTGCATACGAAAGCTGTTCCGCCTCCGCCAGACGAGCCGCTGGAGCCTCCTGAACTACCTCCAGAGCTGCTTGAGCTTGCAGTTTGGGGCTCTGGCTCAAGAGGAGTTTCCTCAATAAAATACTCGCTGAATCCTGTCACATTGAACACTAAAGTGGAGTTCGTGTAATTGAGCACTCTGCACATAGATTCTGGGCAGGCAGTTTCATCCTTCATTATTCTTGGATTCTTCAGCGTAACATTGTAAAGAGTGATAATTGCAGACACATTTAGCTCCGGCAAGCTTGAAGAATTTACAAAAATTCTATATCCTGATATATTAGTGAAGGAATCTATGTCTATCTTTCTTGCTATGTTGATATTGCCAATGAATCTTATCTTTCCATAATCTTTTCTTTCAAGTACAATTTCCTTGACGTCATCCAAATCAAGTTTTGAGAAATCTGTTGTTTCACCATCATATTTATCAACCCTGAGGAATATGGTTTCAAAGTTTAATGTATTAGAAGAAGCGCACTCGCTCTTGGCGCAGGAGGTTATATTTATGTAATATTTCGCACCCTTTTGCAGGTTAGTCAATGCTATTTTGTGTTCTCTGGTTTGTTTTGAGTCGTTTATTATTTCCCCTAGTGAACCGTTAATCCCGTAATTCACTCTGCTGTCCGAGAGCTGATTTGTAGTCCATGAGATATCAGCCTTATTGGTTTTGGGGAGAAGGCTTATTCCAGATATAGAGATGGGTTGCGAAGGAGACTGGTTAATTCTTGGATTTGCCGCGATTTTGGTTTCTGCAGTCCTGAAATTATAAATTTCGCTGGTGATGCAATTCCCAGACCGGTCGCAGCTGTTGACATTGTAGAAGATAGTCGAATTTACAATCAAATTTCTTAATGAGACTGAAGAAGCAGCCTGAAATAATGAGTTAGAAGCTGAATTTCCCAGATTAATATCGGCGTATCCCCAAGAGACAGATAAATTTGCGTTTTCATTTGTTTGGACTTGAATATCAGAACTATCATTTGTGGTTGATGTGTTTTTTGAAGATAAGATGGTTGGAGGGGTCTTATCATCCCCCACCCCGGTTATCGAATAATAGTCGCTGTTCTGGCCTGACTCCGCTTCAAAAGTGACTTTGGTTCCGGATTCTGATATTTTCCGGATATTCTCGTTGCCGTTTTTGGTAATCGCAAAATTGTTGTTGTTGGATAATTCTTGCGCATCCACTGTCACCTTAACTTTTTTTGGGTAATCGATGTACTTGTTTCTTTCCATTGTGTTTACGGTGATTATTATTTCATCCGGGTACCTTCTTAAGTGGGCCGAAATCGGGCTTTCAGCCGAGAATAATTCAATGCCTCCTATTTTTATGTAATTTGTGTTGAATGCCCCTATCTCTTTGGTGTTGTCATTGAAGGCTAATGCCCAGCCGCTTGCTTCTTTATCAGAATAGGCTATTTTATTGTCATTGTTTGAGTCGAAAATTATGACATTGTCGCCTTGCTGCAATCCTTTGTCATCAGCGCTTGTTAGCGCAGTTATTGGCTGTTTTTTCCCGTCATAATACCAGTGATGAGCCAAAATAAAATCAACGTCATTTGAAGTTGTGTACAAGTATGTCCTTCTGTATTGGCTGTTTCCCCTGTTGCTTCCCGAGCAATCTGTCTTAGCAAAGCAAATGTTTATGTCAGACTGCCCGCCGCCAAGAGTGAATTGCTGTGTTGAATACACCAAGCTTATGCCAAGATTTCTGCCATTTCTGCTTAAAGTCAAATCTGCGCCGTTTCTGGCTTCTGTGAATTCATTGTACACATTAATGAAATTATGGTAAACCCCTTTTCCTTCCTTGTTATTTGATACAATAGTTCTCTTTGCCAATAAGTCGCCAAATTTTACAAAATATTCTTTTACAGGGTCTGCATTCTTGTATGGCCGCCAAACGTATACGCCAGCGAATTTTGCATCTTTTGTTCCGATGTAATCTTCCAAGTCGCCGCCGTACTCTAAGGGAAATTGCCTGTAGTTGGGATAATCCTCAGGGTATTTTGGAGTCGGGCATGTCTGCATTCCGTAATACTGGTTGTAGCCGGCTGCGCCGCATTGGCTGTTCCATAAGCCTTTTGTCCCTTCAACAGCCTGTTCAGTGTTTTGCAGGCTAATCCCGTTTTTCCATACATCCATTCTTGTATCATCGTTGAATGGGACTTGCTCATAATCCAAAAATGGCTCTCCCAAAGCGTATAAGTAATAACCTTGAGCCTGTGAATGACCGCTTCCCTTTTCCTCTCCACCATCTATTTCTATGACATTGTCATTCACATAAGAATAATTTGTCCTTATAGTCAATATATCATTTGCATTGTCAAAAATAACTTTGGGAAAGAATTCTGACGGATTTTCAGGACTGGCTTGATCTCTTAATTGCTTATAGATATAGATTTCTGGCAATGAACGCGTGCTCTCGCCAGAGCTGTAAGCAAGTCCCCTTAAATTAAGAAGAGCTTTTTTGGTATTTATATCGTTACATAATACTCCGTAGTAATCTGCTATGCTCCAACCCAGAATTGAACCACTGGATATATCTTCATAGCTGTTGGAATCCCCTCTTTGCACTCCCCTGAATTTGTTATCTTCATCGTTTCTTAGAGCACGCCCATTATATGTGTTATCCAAAACGTCTGTGACAAGTTCTCTGCCCATAGAGCATAATGCATTTTGATAATTGTCCAAGCTGCCTAGTCCGTAGCGCTTCTCAAACAACCAGTTTTCAAGCAGATGGTATTGGGAATAGAACTTGTAAAGCCACCCTTCTTGGTATTTTGCCCAACCATCATCTTTATATGCATTTAAATAAGATGTTTCTCTATCCATCCATTCATCCGGTATGTTGCTGCCCCAATACTGTTCTTCTGATCTTTGGATTAGAGTAGGATTTTCATCATATGCCCCAATAAGTGTATAACAAAAACCTCCCATTCCTGAACCAAATCCTCTTCCATTGCCTCCGAGTATCAATGTGCTGTTATCCAAGTCAGGCCTCACATCATTTGTGATGTATTGGCAAATATCATATAGTTCCTTGGATACTAAGATGTTTTCTTCCTTTGTAAGAGTTTTAAACATTAGGTCGTATGTAATTCCAACTTGAACTAATTCATGAATTGCCTGTACATTATTATAACTAGCAAGAGGTCTACTGGCCCATCCAAATAAATGATTTCTGGCTCTTTTGCATTGCTCCTTGCTCATGTCATAGTTGTTTAACATGCATGCCATTGCATTTTCCCTGCCTTTCTTGCCCCTTGGGTCAACATTATTTCCATACCAACCTTTATCAAAGTCTTCAGAAACAAAGCTCTTGTACCTGGAACAGCTGTCATACGCTATAATGTTTTTTGATTTTTCACAATAAGGCTGAAGCACATTCTGCCATTCCAGGTTGCCAAAATGAAACCATGGTCTTTCCAAGAATGGTATGTACAATCTCTGCATATTATTATTTTCATTATCTTCCTTGATGGAATTAGAAGTATCCAAAATTACTTTGCCTTTATGAAATCCCTCTGCTGGTTCCCAATTGCAGGTATAATTATTTTCACTCTTAGCATTCAAACTCATGCTATTTGAGCATATAGTTTTTCCATCTAATTCTACATCAAAATCAAAATCTCCAGAATCTTTTATTCCTGCATTTGCGATAGTTATTATTATGGGCATTGAAGCTCCAATTGATAGCTCCTTATTTGACGAGCTCCAGTCAATTGGCAATTCATATTTTATATCCTTTACAAATAGGTCTCTATCTGGGGGTGTTCCAAATTTCTGTGAATTATATAAATCGAGAATGTTTTGGTTGGTGAAGTCGCTTCTGTTCCATATCATAAGTTCATCTAAATAGCCCTCAATGTCAATGCTGGATAATCCTTCACCTATCTTTATCAATTCTCCAACTGTATAGTTAAGATTTCCATAACTCTGTGACAAGTTTCCTATCAATGCACCATCTTTCCAAACTCTGTATTCAGATTCATTGTATTGGATAAAATAATGAATCCATTTTTTTGCCTGAGATCTCTTTGAACTGCCAACATTGTCGCCTACCATTCCATTTTCAGCTGTCCAGTGGCTATTAATTCCGTAACCGCTATCTTCAATCCACTTCAAATTTTGATTATTACCCATAAGCCAGTAAGAATTAGAACCCCCATCCCCAGCTTCTCTGTTTAGGTAAATCCAAAAACTTGTTGCAATTCCGTTATTAAGGCTAAACTTTGTTGTGGAATTTAAATAATCCCCACGAGTATCACTAAAATCAGCACAGCCGTATAGTTTGCAAGAAGCTTTATCAGCCCACTTTATCCCGCCTTGAGGAAAAAAAGTGTGATGGTATAAACTATAATCTTTCCATGGGTCTGAAATGTCATCAAATGTAAGATTGAGGACTAAAGAGGGATCTTGTTGCCTTTCAGCTTCTAGTATTTCCACCACATTGCCTATTATTGTCGGCTTAAAAACAAACACAAGTAATGTCAAAAATAATAAAAAAGTGATTATAGAGATAAGAATAACTATTGGTTTCTCTGTTTTTAATAATTTCATTTAAATCGCTACCCGCCGCTTAAATCCTTTAGAGTGTATAAAAACCTTTGTGTTAGTTTTAATTTGCTGAATATCTTCTAGGAAGAGACTAGAATAAATAAGGAGAACTTTATTTAAACAAAAATTGTAACTGATTGATAGTAAATAATAGAAACGTTTATAAATCAAATAGGTTGACAGAATTTTGAAAGTATGAAAGCCGTAGTTGTATTACCAACATATAATGAAATTAGGAATATAAAGATTTTGATACCTAAATTACGAAAGGTTTTCAGGCAAATTGAAGGCTGGGAAATGCACATTCTGGTTGTAGATGATAATAGCCCGGACGGAACCGGAAAGGTTGTCAAGGCTCTTATGAAGAAGTATAAGAACGTGCATTTGATAAACGGAAGGAAAGAAGGTTTAGGTGTTGCATATTTGAGAGGATTCAAGTACGCCGTGGATAACTTGAAGGCAGATCTGTTATTTGAAATGGATGCGGACTTGTCCCATCCTCCAAATCTTTTACCCAACATGATTAAGAAAATAGAAGAGGGTTATGATTTAGTCATAGGTTCCAGATATATTAAAAGTGGTGACACTCCAAATTGGAGCATGGTGAGAAGGTTGATAAGCAGGACCGGAAATTTTTTTGCAAGAATTGTCAGTGGCATGTACAAAATACATGATTGTACATCTGGTTTCAGAGCAATAAAATCTTCCATATTAAATAAAGTAAACTCCAAGTATCTAAACACGCGGGGTTATGCCTTCCAAATAACATTGTTATATGAAATGATGTGTGCAGGTGCAAAGGCCATTGAAATTCCGCTGGTTTTTTATGATAGGAAATTTGGAGAGACTAAATTGAGATCTAAAGATATGGTTGAGTTCTTTTTCAATTCCTTGAGAATAAGATTCAAGTCTTCCGAGAGAATGATAAATTTTCTGTTGATTGGAGCATCTGGAATTTTGATAAATCTCGGGTTTTTTATGTTAGCAATGAGATTATTATCTGCCAACTTCGATTCATCACTTAATTATCTAGTTCTTGCTTCCTTGATTGGAGACGAGGTATCAATAATCTATAATTTCTACCTTAATAATTTATTAACATTTAACAGAATTGCTGGAAAGGGAAAGATAATGGAACATTTAACTAAATTTCACTGGATATCTATGCCAACAATTTTAACTAATAACATTATTTTATTTATTTTGTACATGTTTTTTGGTATGGGTATCATTATTTCAAAATTGTTAGGGATTCTAGCAGCATTTATTATGAACTACCTCTTTAATACAAGGTATATATGGAGGGAAAAAATTGAAAACTCTAGTTGACAAGGGAGAATTAAGATTCGTAACCTTGATTTCCCTACTAGTATGTTTAATAACATTATTGCCTATAGTCTATGCTTACATAACAACCCCTAATGGATTCCATTTCATGGGCCTGGTTAAAAGCGTTGGAGACTCAAATACTTACTTTGATTACCTGAATCAAGCTTCACAAGGCCACTTCTTTTTCAGGAATAGTTATACATCTGAAAATTCAAATCCATTCTTAATAAGACCTTTATTTTGGTTGATGGGTGTCTTCACGACTTTCTTGCCTTCAATTGCTGTTTGGCACGCAGCTAGAGTTCTTGTGACTTTTGCATTCTTATTTTTTTCATATTACTTTGTCTCATTATTTACTAGAAACGTCTTGCAAAGAAGATTAGCATTTCTTATTATTGCAATTGGTTCAGGCGCAGGATTTTTTGTAAAGTTATTTAATCAAGTTATCGGAACACATTATGGCTCAGTGGATTTAAGAATTACAGAAGCGATTCCTTTTCTAACATTCAACAGCGCTCCGCATTTCACTTTCTCTTTATTATTGATTATAGGAATTATGGGATTTTTTTATCTTGGCATTACCCAAATTAGATGGAAGTATATGGTCTATTCGGGCCTTTTAGGTTTTTTGCTTGGATTTGAGCATATATATGATATGATACCTATTTATGTTGTCACTGGTTCCTACATTGCCGTACTTTGTTTCAAAGAAGGAAAGATTAATGCTAAATACGCGAAAAAATTAGCGGTATTTTACATAATTTCCATGCCATCTTTCATTTATTATTTCTTGGTTTTTACGCTAGATCCTATCTATAAGAGTTGGACAGCACAGAATTTGCTGCTGTCACCTAAATTGTCAAACTATATGTTTGGGTTTGGTTTCATTTTGTTCTTCGCCATGATTTATATATTTTTAAAACTTGCAAATAAAGATCTGTTCTCAAGTAAAGGGGATTTATTTCTGATTGTATGGCTAGTTATGAATTTTTTGCTGCTTTATCTTCCTGTTCCGATACAAAGGAGATTTGTGGAGGGACTGTTTATACCAATAGCAACATTAGCCAGCTTTGGATTTTATAAATTTTTTATATACCTTGGTTTAAGAGTTAAACATTTGCCAATTCTTATAGCTTTATTTTTGATATTAATATTGCCAACAAACGCAAATAATTATTGGGCATACTTTAATTTGGAAAACAATTTTCAGGATACTAATTCAGTTTCTTTTTATCTTCCTGATTCTGAATACAAGGCTTTGATTTGGTTGAGGGATAATACTAACCACGACAGTATAGTTTTGGCTAGTCCAAGGTTAAGCAGTTATATCCCTCGCATTTCTTTAAATAAGGTATATGTAGGGCATTGGGCACAAACAGTCAAATATAGTGAAAAGCTTGAATGGTACCAGAATTTTATATTAAATGACACACAAGATTCAAATGAATTAAAGAAACTCGGCATTGATTATTATATAACGAACTATACAATAGCCAACATGCCTGTTGAGTATTCAAATCAAGAACTGAGAATATACAAAATTATCTAAGATGAAAGCGGCTTATAGAATATTCAAGAATACTGCAATAATGTTTTCAGCTAACATAGTGAAGAAAATCATAACTTTTGTACTAATTTTAGTAATAGCAAGGTACTTGGGTGTGGCAAATTATGGTAAATTATCATTTGCTCTTAGTTTCGTAGCCTTGTTCTCCATCTTCAGCGATTTTGGAGCAAAAGTTCTGATCAACAGGGAAATTGCAAGAAATAAGAGTAATGTGAACAAGTATGTTTCAAATGTTATCATAACAAAAATTGTACTTTCATGCCTAATGCTGGTAATAGTTGGTGTGATGGCTGTTCTGCTATCTTACCCAAAAGATACCATAAATTTAGTCTACATTGCAGCATTTATCATAATTTTCCAGTCACTTGGGGAACCATTAGGCTCAGCATTTAGGGGCTTTGAAGAAATGAAATATAATGCTGTTTCCTTGATAGGCTCTGCTTTGGCAAGGTTGATTCTTTCATTAATCGTTGTGTTCTTAAAGCTTGGAGTCAAAGAGCTTCTTTATATGTACCTGATTTCTGAAATTTTTGGATTTTTGCTCGAGTTGGTGTTCTATCATTTTAATATTCATAAATTCTATCTAGAATGGGACCTTAAGTTTTCAAAAACAATAATAGTCGGCTCAATTCCATTTGGGATGGCTGCCTTATTGATGAATTTATATGACAAGATAGATGTAACGATGCTATCAAAGATGGTGGTCAATTCCGATACAGTCATAGGGTGGTACAGCGCGGCTTATAATTTCATGTTCATTTTTGAATTCATACCAATGTCTATAGGGGCAGCTGTGTATTCTTACACATCTATTGCCTATTTGAATGCAATTGAAAGATTTAAATACGTCTACCGGAAGATCACTTATTATTATTTCTGCTTGACAATACCTCTGGCATTCGGAACGGTTGCGATAGCTGACAAATTAGTCGGTCTCCTCTATGGTGGAGAGTATATACCATCTGTGATAGCCTTGCAAATTCTTATTTGGAGCGTGATCTTCAAATTCCAGATGTACGGCATGGGGACAATACTTAATTCAATGAACAAAGAAAAACTAACCCTAAAAGCAACAGTAGTATCTCTTATCACAAATGTGGTGCTAAATTTAATATTAATTCCAAAATATACTTACATAGGTGCAAGTATAGCGACCGTAGCGGCAGAATTGGCATACTTTATGATATGCTTCATGTACTTGAATAGGAATTTGGAACATATCTCCTTATCAAAAACGCTTTACAAATCCATCCTAGCATCCATTCTGATGTTTGTCATAGCCTACTATCTCAAATTTGTCAATTTAGGATTGTCTATTATCGTGGCTATAGCAGTTTACTCTGCAGCGATGTATTTCTTGAGAGCTATTCCAAAAGAGGATGTAAAGTATAGTTTAAAAGTTGTAAGGGAAAGTGCAAAAAAATGGAAATTGCCAATCAGTCAAAAAATAAGAATTTAAAAACAAGGATAAAAAAAATAATCAAATTTTTTTTTATAGTAATATTCGGAAAAACTAAAAAATTAGACTTCAATCTAGTTCCAGAATCTGCTATACCAAAACTGGCTTCTAAGCTTCCCTGGGTGTCATTCGTAATTCCTGCAAGAAATGAGGAAAAGTCAATAGGTAATTGCATAAACGCTATCATAAATGATAACTACCCGAAAACCGAGATAATTATAGTAGATGATGTATCAGCCGATAATACAGTGAATATAGTAAGGCAATTTCAAAGTAAAGTAAATAATAAAAGATTGCAGGTCAAGCTGATTAGGAACAAGAAAAGGCTTGGTCCGGCTCCGTGTAGGAATATAGGATTTGATAACAGTAAAGGAGAGTTCATTATCATGTTTGATGCACACAGCATAATAGCATCAAAAAATTATACTAGGAATTATTTAAGGTATTTTGCCGACAAAAAAGTTGGTGCTGTAGCAGGAGGAAGAGAATGGACACCTAAATATTATCAAGATAAGGTTTTATTCTATGCAGGAGGCATCAGGCCATGGAGAGAGATGGGCTTTAAATTTTTAGATAACCCGAATTCAGCATACCGTAGATCTGTGTATATTGAGATGGGAAAAATTGATGAAAAATTAATATGGGGGTCTGATTTATCAACAACTTTCAAAATATTGAACCTAGGTTATACCATTCCATCGGCTCCTGGTTCAAAAGTAACAATTGATCATAGTGTTACACCCAACAGAAGAATAGATGTAGTTAGGAAGCCGTTCTTATATGGAACAAACTTTTGTGAAACATTGGTGCCTTATTTCAAATTGGTCTGGAAAAGGAAGGTTGATTTACGCATAGTAATTGGGGGCGTGATAAATTTAAGTGCAATTGCGATTTTCATTATTTATCCAAAATTGTGGTGGGTTCCATTAATTACTGTAGGATTATTCAGATTGCATAGCATTGCATACGCAGTATATACCAAAGCTCCGTTAAAATACATCGCAGGAATTCCTTTTGTGCTGACTATTTCAGAAATGTCATACGCACTTGGATTTTTATATGGCTCTATTCGGAAGTCATTAGGATTGCAATCATTTAGATACAGTTAAGTCAGCTGATATTGGAAATAGCGTCATTTATTGCAATTAATCGTATTTTATTTTTAACATACCTTTTGAATTTAGATTTTAAGGATTTTGGAGGCCTGTGAAGCTCGAAGTTTACAAGTGGACCATATTCTATGCCATATTTTATACAAAATTTCGTTTGTTCATTGTAAAAAGAAATTCTTTCTTCAGCATGGGTTTTGAATTCTTCCCTCAAGTTATCCATTCTTTTATTTATGCTCCGATAAATGTGCCCAGACACTATTCCTTTATGATTGCTGTATTCAGAAAATAAGGAAAAAAATTCAGGTGGGAAGAAACAGATAACTTGACTGTACTTTTTGTACATACTTTTGACTTCATATGTATAATTTTTTGATTTTTTAAAGATTATTGGATAATTCGGATCTTTTAAATAGAAGAGGTCATCTATTTCTCTCTTAATATAATGGCATAGAAGATATTGCTTAATCAAATCAAAACTCTCTTCTAACATACCTAAAACTTCATCCAGCAAAGTTATAGTAGTTTTAAGATTTTCCGTTACATCCACTTCAAACCATTGGTGTCTAAGATTATCCACTCTCTTAATAAAATTAGAGAGCCTACTTCGGAAATTTTTGTCAGATTCCCTCAAAAACCAGTAAGTATATATGTAACGCACACTATTTAATCTATGCAAGAGCCTTCTGGTATTAACTTTCTTGGCAAAATCTAAAAGATAAAAATCTCTTACAATATTTACAATCGTGTCATCCCATCTCCTGAAATCTACACTAACTTTGCTCGGTTTAGACAATTTGAGAGGCTTCCCCGCAATAAGGTCCCAGTTATAATCCATATTACCCATTATCTTACCAAAGTTTATTGCTAACTTTCGATTTAGGAATAGGGCATCATGGAATAAGATATAATCCTTTTCTCCGCCATGTGCCACACTAAAAAAATTTTTAACGTCATAAGTTAATCTATCACAAGCCACTACAAAATCAAGGTCGGAAATGCCAGGTACTATATTTGATCCTTTTTTCTTATCTAAATATACAACTATGTTTGAGAAAGCCAAAGTTTCTTTCTTAACGTCCAAAATCGTTTTTTGATAGTTTCTTATATGTAAGTTAGTAGGTAAATTAAAAAAGAGTTTATTTCCAAATTTTACATAATTGTTTCTATTCATTTCTATTACCTACGGTTTTTTAACAAATTTGTTTGAAAATTTAGTCTTTTTCATATTTCTTTAACCAATTTCAATATTTTTTCAGAGAAGACTTCAATGTCATATTTTTTTGAACTTTCAACAGCAGCCTCTGATATTTCATTGGATTTTCTAGGATTGTTTATTGTATCATATGTAAATTTAATCAAGTCCTCAGGTTTATCCCATACATATCCGCTTTTTCCATGTCTAACAATCTCTGGCTGAGCTCCTTTATTTATTACTATAGGTAAGCATCCTGCTGCCATTGCTTCTACAGTTGATATGCCAAAATTCTCATATTCGTGCGGATCAGTTTCTCCATAACCCCTTGCATGCCAGTATATTTTGCAATTGCTAAGAAATTTAAGAACATTATCATGAGGCATGTTAATGTGAAAGAAAATATTGTGACCTTTAGCTAATTCTTTTAAATGATTAAGGTAATCCACATCATATAGTTTTACATTTTTTTGAAATGATCCTACCAAATGAAGTTCCCATCCACTTAGTCTTAATTTCTTAAATGCTTCGATCAGGATTTCATGTTTTTTTTCATATGTAAAGCGCCCAACAGTTACTATCCTATTTTTCTTCACCGCTTGTTTCTTTATATTCACATTAACTGGTGGGTAAATAATTTCAATTTTTTGGTCGGTCAGTTGACTTACAGATTCCTTAGTAAAGTTGCTATTACATATTATTCGATCGTATTTGAATGCTTCTTTTGGATCTATAAGCAAAAAATTAAATATGTTTCTCCAACCTTTTTTCTTAGATTTAAAGTAAGGAAAATGTATATAGCATATGGTCTTACATGCCAATTTCTTTGAAAACCACCCATTAGTGCCAGTATCTATGACTAAATCATATCTGGATAAGTCCCTTAAATACTTTAGTTGAATACTTCTTTTGTAATTTGGTACAAAAAATAAACTCGAAAGTAGCATAGATATTCGTCTTACCTTAAAATTTATATTATCCAGATTAATGCAGAAAAATTTTTCCAAATTTTTCTTATCCGATCTAGATTCTGTTAATACTTCAACTTCATATTTTTTTGAAAGAATATTAGCTATCGTCAGCGCTACCATTTCTCCTCCCCCATAATAATTAATTTGTGGATGGAAAATTCCTATTTTCATTTTTGTTATCCTCGTTATTTAAGATAAAAACTGAAAAAAATGATGAAAAAAAGAAGAACAGCGAAAAAAGTTCAAGATAATCTTCAGTTATGTCATGAAAAACTAAATCCGAAAAAACAGAAACTATTTTTAGAACAATAGCAAATATGAATAAGAAAACCCAATAAGGGTTTTTCTTGAGCTCATTAATAAAAAATTTATAAAAAAGTAATAAAATGGTGATAAAAATAACTATATAGATTATATTAACCATAATTACTGCAGTAAGATTTCCGCTACCATGGAAATATCTTGAAAGTTTGATATGAATTCTATAATATTTATCTGTTAGGGCATATAAAAAAGAAGCGAATATGAATATCCAAAAGGATTTACTAAGAAAACTACTCTCTTTTATGATTATTAGTAAGACAGTCGCCAGAATTAAAAAAAGAAAAAAATAAGTAGATTTGTTCAAGTAACCTAATTTATGCAGGTAGGAATTATATAAAAAACCAACAAAAACAAAAAATAGTAGCAAGGTAATTACTAAATAATTTACATTATTTTTTCTTAAATTTTCCATTTTTATGAGTGTAAACGCTTGAATCGCTACAGTTGCAAAATTATTTGAATTTTCAAATATTTCGTGATTTAACTATTTTAATATTTCTAAATACGATTTTGATATATAATAAAATACCAAAAATTAAGGTCATCAATAATAAGATTGTTGCTAAAACCAAAAAGAATGGTTTTATATTAAATAATTTTCCAATATATTTTAATAGTCTCAAATTCAATTGGCTAGAAAAAACTAAAGGAATGTACTTCTGGAAAAGAGGGTTGGTAAGTTTACTCTCTGGTCTACCAAAATTCGCTCCAAGCCAATTAATAAATATAGAAATTATACTTAAAATATAAAAAAGATTCTTTCTAAAATTGGATGTGATAGCTGCGGGGATTAAAAGAATTAAAAATGGAATTGTTGGTATTAAATGACGAGGTCCAAAAGACCATGGTCCGTACCATTTTGAATAAGATGAATAATACAAAAGAGTTACAATAAAAAGTGCTGATATGAAAGTAATATCCTCAAATTTAATCCGACGATTACCATATTTAAAAATATTCCAAGCACCTAGCAAAGAGAGTATGAGTATGGGCATATAAAAGAAATAACCTCTGTATGATGAAAATAATAGTACTAATGCTCTATCAAGGTGAGGATAAGTGAAACCATAAAAGCCAGTTTCATGAGTTCCACTAATAGCGGGGGCTGGATAATCATGAGGTGTTATAAAAGGGTTATTAAATATAGAATAAAAGTAGAGTGCTAAGAACACTATTGGTATAGATGCCCCTAGTAAAGTATAGGATAATTTTTTAATTCTTTTTGCTTTAATAACATATACTAGGTAAAGTAATAATGGAATCTCTATGATAACTAAACTATAGTTTATTAACAAGGCAAAAGCGGCTAAAAAACCTACCATAAAATAATCTATAGTTCGCTCTTTTTTCTCAATTTTTGCCTTAAATATTATATAATAAGAAAAGAAAATGAAAAATGCAGAGGGTACGTGAGAATGATATATTATAGTATAGCTAAATAAGATTGTACCAAAAATCCCAAATAGTGTTATAATAAAATTGAGTCTTTTATCAATATAAATCAAATTTAAAGTTTTATAAATTAACACCGCAAGAATAGCAGACAATAAAAAACTAGTGAATATTATTATAAGAATATTGCCGACAAAAAATTGGACTAAGTCAATTTTCAAAAATTCGCTATCAGGAGAATAACCCTTAAATATATAATTTTCCTTTAACGCCTGGTTCAATACTTCATGCAAATTTGAATTTTTTATGAAGGATAACTTGTTATAAGCAATGCTAAATGGTAAGTAAGGTAGAACACCTAAGAATGAAAGTCCTGGTGCAGCACCAGCATAATAATGTTTATTGAATATTGAAACGTCTCCAGTATTATCTTTATATGTATCAATTTCGAATCTTTTTTCGTCAACTATTGCATGAGTGAGGTCAAGATATCTAAATGATTCTTCTCCTCCTCCTTTTTCTAAATGAACTAAAAAAACAAGCAAACATACTAAAAAGATAGCAAATTCAGGTTTTAAAAATAATTTTTTCATGCTTTTGCTCCATCTTGCAAAATTTTTATAATTTTCTTTGCTGATTTTTCCCAACTGTATCTAGACTTTATGAACTTACGCCCTTCCAAACCTCTCTTTCTGCGATAATCCGGGTCCTCAAGCAAGGATTCAATTTTTTCCATTAGATCTTTAATATTATCTTGCTTAAAATATTCAACTTTATCCTTATAAACTTCCCTCAATATTGGAATATCTGCACAAATACAGGGAATTCCACAATATAGGGCTTCCATTGGTGGCATACCAAATCCCTCAAAAGATGAAGGAAAAACCATAAAAAGAGACCTTTTTATTTCTTTCCATTTATCCTCTTCGCTAACAGAGCCTTTAAAATCACACTTTACATTTAATCCTGTGGACAATTTTATTAATTTATTTTTTTCTTCTCCATCGCCACAAACAACTAATTGTGGAGGATTGATTTGGGACAAAGCTTTGATCAATACGTCAACATTCTTGTACTTGTTTAACCTTCCAAGATAGATTATTTGATTTTCCTTTAGAATATTGACAGTCTTGTCTGCTAAAGTTGCATCCAAACCTGGATAAATTGTTGCATCAATTTTTCTTCCTAACCATTTTTCATTTTCTTTCTTGGTTAAATCAGAATTGGAGAAGATGATCTGAACTATTTTTAATTCCTCTTTGGTTGCATTCCATAGCTTTCTAAATCTGCCATGATATTCTTCAAGCCACCTATCTTTTAGTTGAGAATGCATCCAGCTAGGAGTTTCAAATACAAAAGTGGCAGATTTTATCCCAAATTTTTTAGCAAGCTTATTAGCTTTTATGGTGCTAGTAGTATGGTATCCAATGACATAATCAATTCTTGATTCTTTTCTAAGAAAAGGTTCAATTTTTAGTTTAGTATACAGCTTATCCCATAATCTATCAATTAATCCCATACCTTTGATAAGTCTCGGTATCATACCTCTATAATAGACAGTGAAGCTTTTAGAATTCTCAATTTTAAATATCTGATTCTTTGTTGTAGCGAATATAACTATTTTGTGACCGATTTTACCTAGATGTTCAGCAAATTTAAAAATGGAATATTCTCCGCCGCCTAGGATTTTTGAGTTATCTAAAATAAATATTAAATTCATCTTTATCGTCCTTTGTTCAAGTCATAAATCCCTAACTCACCCGAAGAATAAATTTTGTTCTTTAATGGTTGGGCTGAGTTAAAAAAATTAGTCTTGATCTTAACGTATTTACCATCAATAATGTACTTAATGTTGTAAAAACTCATTATCTTGTTAACAGTAGGGTCACTTATTCGTCTTTTATTTAGATTATAAGTATATCTCCCAACATAATATTTTCCGCCGTATATTGGATCAGCAAGTCGATAAAATCCAGTTATTTTTTTCCCTCTCCAAAAACTATCCCACAATTCAGATAAAGTTATACTAGATATTTCATAGTCTCTGCCCTCTTGAAAGACATTTTCAGCCAATACTGACTCTACTTTCTTTGAGTAGAAAGCGCTCTTATGCTCAACTTTGAATCCCGAGCCCTGGATTGATACATCTCCTTTATCCTTTAGGTATCTGCCGGATTCAATGGAGTATTTTTCTGGCAATGAATCATCATAATTTATAAATCCAAATTTTTCAAGCAAGATTTCCCTTTGTATGAACACGTTGGATATAATTAAGTGCAAAATAAAAAGGATAAGTAAAATAGAGTAGATTAATCTTTTATTCATTTTTGCCGAGATAAATGCTACCACAACAGTAATCCCTAATGCCATGAAAATCGCATAGATAGGAAGCATGTACAGTCTAATGTATTCCCAATCAAGCAAAAATTGCGAAAATCCTATTGCAATAAAAATAAAAAAATAATCGTAAAATGATTTTTCATTTTTCAGGAAAAGATAAATCATGCCAATAAATGCAAAATATATTAAGATAGTAACATTGTTATTAAGGCTGAAAATAAAATTGACCATTATCACCCAAGGTGAGTCTCCTTTAAGTATGAAGCTTTCAGTGTAATGTTCTAAGCCAAAATTATAAAAATTGTCTCCAGTAAAGTTCTTGGTTATATACAAAAACATCACAAACAACAGAGCCCAAGATAAAAGCTTCTTCGGTTCATCATTGATTAGATGCATTACTCTATCAATACTTACTTCAAGTAATTTGTTCATATTTCTCAAATGCTTGATGATAAAGTACACTACCACTGGCAATATCAAGGCCGCTATTATCCCAATTAGAGAAAGCTGGAATGAGTGTTCCTGCAGCAGTCTAGTCAAATTAACCAGTAATCTACCTCTAATGATTAGATCAATTAACTTAGCTATCAAGAACAAGCCAATATAGGCAAGCATATCGACGAATAATAATTTTTCAATCCTATCATTTTTATGCAAGTTGAACCAGAAATAATAAATTAGGATTATAAAGCTCAAATTTATCCAAATAATTCCTATCCTGATTAGGGAAAAACTAAAGTACAAAATTAGAAGAACTTCTAAATCAATATATAGGTACAATTTTGACCTATTATACGCTTCCTTTCTGAAATCATAAATTCTTTTAGTTTTTATCCACTTTACGATTTTGCCAAAATTAGTTACAAGCAGAGACAATATAAAAGCAATTATAAATATAAAAAGCAATTGGCCTAGTCTATGTATTAGGTTCATAAATAGGAATAAGATAACCAAAAACAAGATATACTTTAAAGAGATCTTTCTATCATGCTCATAAATCTTGTATATTCTGAACAGAGCTAAGATGAAGAGAGGGTAGAATATTATATTGAACATTCTTGAGGAGGCAGTGTTTGATACATTCTTAACAAAATAAACGCTGGTACCCAAAATAAAAGCAGTAAGGAAACTAGTCTCGAAAGAAGTGAATTCCTTCATAAGCAGAAAGACTCCTCCAATAGCAATCAATGCAAAAAAGGTTGAAAAAAAATAAAATAGGATAGGCAAATCAATTGCCGTTAAATTATACAAAACTCCAAAAAAGAATTCGAATCCAGAGGGTATTGATAAAGGATAGTAGCCAAACAATGAAAAGGGATGCAACACCCAACTAGCGTGACCTTTTTCAATTAGATCGTATGTATATTGTCCCAATGTGTAATGATCTGGATGCCAAGGGTATTTGTAATATGTAGTAAATAATAACACTACAGCAAACAATAATATCCCAAGCAGTATATTTTTGAGTTTTGATCTATTCATTTGATTATTTTTATACTAGGTTTAAAGTCAAATGGCGACCTATTTTTTAGCAAGAATCCAACACACATTCCAAGTGACTGCAAGCTCCAGCTTGCGAAGCTGAAAATCAATTTATTAACACTTTTCTTCCTGATAATCAATAACACCACTATCAACCCAGTTATTATTAAGTAAACCATGAAAAGTTTATTAGTCCAATATAGACTAAAAATTGAAGAAATGCCTAATATAAACCAAAAAAAAGTAAATACATAAATCCTTAATTCGTAAACAGTCTTTAAAAAATGCCAGCTAGTTAGTGAACTCCTCAAGTATTGCCCAGATCCAAAAAGGTATTTGCTCTTCCATTTTGATTTGAGAGTTTCAAAAGATGTTGTCTCATCTCCATAATGTTCAATCATTCTTTCAGGTATTCTGACCATTTTATATCCTTTTTCTCGCAAGGCAGCCCCAAGGTCATATTCTTCATAGGCGTAAAAGTAAGGATTGGAAAAATATCCAACATCATCTATTGCTGTTCTTCTGTATAGGCCTCCCATTCCTAATTGATTTACTTCCATCACATTATTAACCTTCTGATGTTTAGATCTCACTTGAAAAACCAGATTTTCTGTTGATTTCTCAAATATATTTCCTCCAATACCAGCTATTGTAGGGTCATTAAAAAACTTAATCGCCTTTTGTATAAAATTGTGGTCCAAAATCATGTCTCCATCAAGGATATAAACAAAATCTCCCTTACTATGCGTAAAGCCGATTTGAGGCCCAACTCCGCAACTTCTGTCTTGTTCATTTTTTAGTTGAATTATTTTTACTGGGTATTT
>CAZMBY010000003.1:0-18790 GCA_964564925.1 uncultured Methanosarcinales archaeon | reverse complement strand
ATCAGAGGATTTAGAGTCTACAAGAATAACTTCTCCCTTTAAACCTTTTAATGACTCAATCGCCGATTCTATACTTTGTCGTATATACTGTTGTTCGTTTAAAGCTTTGATTATGATGGATACTAAAATAGATTTAGTGTCTATATTTTCTTGTATTTTGAATCTATTTAATAGTCTTGTCAGCATTGATTTTTCAATTCGCTTTTCCCAAGTAAATTCACGTGACAATAATTCATTGTTTTTGGAAATTCGCTTAAAAAGTTGCTTGTGATCAAAAATAGAGGTTATCTTTTTGGCAAGGTCTTTGGGATTTCCTTCTGCATATTTTATTACATTGATTTCCTCTTTTAGGAATTGGTTTTCAGATAGGTTGGAATTACTCATCACTATTGGCTTACCTGCAGCTAAATACTCGAGTGTTTTTCTCAGAGAAAGGTGTTTTAGAATACTATTTTTCTTGTACGGTAATACAACGATATCCATACAATCCAATAATTTCAAGGCTTCTTCGTGATTCACTTTTCCCGTGAAGACAATATTTGGGTATTTTGCCTTCATTAAATCAAAATTCTTGAAGTTAGAATAATTGCCAACCACCAGAATCCTGTAATTGTCACTAAGATAAGAGCTTGCTTCAAGCAAAGTTTTCATGTCCACCCATTTTACAATATTTCCTAAAAATCCTATTATTTTATTTTTTTTCACGTCATACTTATTAATCAAATATTTATCAAATTTTACCAGTCTAAATTCATCTAAATTAACCCCATTTGGCAATAAAAATGACTTTCTTCTTATACGATCATTTAATTCATCATATAATCCATTGCTTATCACTAGGATGTTGTCGCTTAGAATATGGGCAATTCTTTCCAGAGGTTTAACAAAGAATGACTTGATAGGCTTGCCTTCCTCCAATAATTCCTTGTTTCTTAGACAATGCATATCGTAAATTAACTTCGTTCCAAAAGGACTGACTAAAAGTTTAAACAAGAGGATGTAATAATAATTCCTCACAATAATGTAATCTGGCCTGTTTTTCATTACGAAAAGCAATGTTTGGATTAGTACATTCAGCTTGAATAATTGTTTGGAAAAGAAGCCATTGCTTGTTGCATGGATCGGGATAAACTCTTTCTTGTATTCCATGGGGCTATAACTCTGCTTGCACATAACAAAGACAGAGTGCTCCTTCTGCAATATCCTTTTTAAATTAAGAACTCTGGTTGGAGAAGGTATACTCAGGCTTAACTCCGTTTCCAAGATAAAGAGTATTTTCATTTTAGTCATATACTTCTAAATAACAGTTCTTATACATCTGCACTAATTTGTCCCAAGAGAATTTATTCGCAATAGAAGTCCTAGATTTAGATGAAATACCATTATACAATTTCTTATCGGCAAGTAGCTCTTCGATATGCTTTGCCAAGCTGTCTGGATTTCCGGGTTCAACAAATATTCCATTAATCTTATCTATGATTATTTCTGGAATTCCTCCTATTCTTGTCGCAATGACCGGCTTTCCGCAAGCCATAGCTTCAACAATTGAATTTCCAAAAGCCTCCATAAAAGTAGGCAACACAAATACGTCGCAAAGAGAGTAATACTGCAGCAAATGACCTCTTGGGATTGTGCCAACTAGGAATATATTATCAGTCAAACCAGAACGAATTATTATTCGTCTTATTTCTTCTTTTAAATCACCTTCTCCAACTAAAAATAAGGTAATATTTGGAAATTTCTTTTTAACATGTTTAATTGCATCGATCAGCACCAGTGGACCTTTTTGCCTGACCAGATTACCAACAAATAGGATTATTGGTCCTTTCTTTTCCATGTAATAGGATAACAGTTCGCTTGATTCCGGATGGAACTTATCTAAGTCAATTCCAGAATAAGTTATTCTTAATCTCCTGTTAACATGGGGAAATTCTTTCCTGAACTCTGATAACATGAATTCTGAAACGAAAGTTATTGTATCACAATGATTATATATGATTGTCTGGAGTTTCTTGAATTTCAAGGCACTTCTGAATTTAAGGTCAGTTCTGATGGTATGGACTGATTTGCAGCCAAAAAATTTGCTTATGATTCCAATTAGTGCGCAAAAATAGGCGTCATGCGAATGAACTATAACCTTTTTATTAGTTAGCCTAACTAAAACCATCAATAATTCAGAGTATAGAATAAACATCGATACAAAGATAAAATGTATAATTCTCCTGATAAAATTTATGAAAATAAGGCTCTCTATCTTTCGGAAAATATATGGAAAAGGAAGTACTATTACTCTTGCATTTTCTTTTTCAAACATTTTCTTAAGGTAGCTAACCTGAGTAGTTATACCCCCTAATGTCGGAAAATAGTAATTGGTTACATGCACAACTATGAATTTGTTCATTTTAAAAAAATCCCGCTACTTTCGCAGCGAATACCTCCAAATTGTCATTAACATTTATTCCTCTTCTATAGAGCTTGAAAGGATTGGATTTCTTGGTCACGTTACCTCTTTCATAGATTACTGAGAAATCATAACCAGCTTCTTCAGCAAGCTTAATTAGGCTTTCATTGTAGTTTCCATTAGGATATGCAAAAGACCTTATTTTCTTGCCTATTTTCTCTTCAATCTTTTTCTTTGATTCCACAATCTCTATTTTTGCTTCTTTTAATGGGATATTAGTGAGAATAGGGTGAGTTAAAGTGTGTGATCCGATCTCAAATACGTCCATAATTTCCTTGACTTCTGCCCATTTCATGAAGTCATATTTAGATGGTTTTTTGCTATTTGGTTTTATCCCAGTAAATTTGATAACTTTTTTTTCAACATCGTTCGGATTCAATTTCTTGATTTCCCACATACCTGAATGAATTCCGGAATGCTCCATTCTATCCCACCATGCAAAAATATTCTTATCTATGAAATCATAAACAATGAATATTGTCGCAGGCGCTCCATATTTTTTCAGTATCGGATAAGCAAATTCCAGGTTATTCTTATATCCGTCATCGAAAGTGATCACCACAGAATTTTTATTGTTACTTGTGACCTTTTCCAACGGAATCACATTGTAATTTTCAACCAAATGCTTTATCTGGCTTTCAAAATATTTTGGATTAACGGTGTGGTAGGCTAGAATTCTTACATTAAAATTGCTTAATCTAAACAGATTAGTGTGATAAATAAATTTGCTTCCCATTCCTTTCAAAATTTTTTTCATTTTACTGTTTATTGCTTAAATACAAGTATAGGTTTAAAATTCTGTTGCCGATATTGGTCCAGGAATATTCTTGTGCTTTCTTAATGCAATTTTTTCTGTATTTCAATGGATTTTGAACCGCTATCTTGAGCTTTTCAACTATATCATCTTGAGAGACTATAAAACCAGTTTTGCCATTTTCTACAAGTTTTTTCATATCTCCAACATCCGTTGATACTACTGGGATACCCAATGCAAAAGCCTCAAGAGCTACTGTTGGGAATCCTTCATACAAGGAGGTGAGGGCCAAGACATCCCCGCTAGATAATAATGCAGGAACTTTAGAGTTGTCAACGGGTTCATGGAATAAAGTGTCTGATCCGAGTTTTTGGGACAGTTTTTTGAGATTTTCTTCTTCCCTACCGCTTCCAATTAAAAGCAATTTTATTTTAGCTTTATGGCAAGACTCTATCAGCAAGGGTAGGTTCTTTTCCTTCTCAAATCTTCCAAGATAAATAACCATTTTGCCGGATTTTTTAAGGTTGTTAGGAGTTCTTTGGGGATTATTCAAATCAATACCATTTGGAATCCATATAAATTTTTTCAGAATTTCCGGATTCTTTTGATATATTCTTTTATAGTAATCTATGGTATCCTGGGAAACGGATATTATTTTATCGGCAAGTTCAAAGCCCTTTTTTTCAAGTTTCAAGTATATGCTTCCTATAATGAACCCTTTCTTGAGAGAAACATTTTTGGAATGGCTCCCATGGAGCGTTATAATCTTCTTGTTTGCTTTTTTAGCAAACGGAATTAGCCAATCCGGCCTCTGGGCATGTATTATGACACCATTTTCAATATGAATGTTATTAGCTGCTTTGAACAAATTTTTTAAAAAAAAGTAATTCGACTGGTTTGCCTTATTGTTTATTTCAACAAAATCAAAATTATCGAATCTGTTGATTACATCTCCGTCCTGCTTCTTTCCAAAGAAGACGACCTTGATTCCATTGCTTGTAAGGTATCTCACAAGGTTCAGGGAGTAGATTCCAATGCCTCCTATAATCTTTTTCCTCGGATCGCAATCAGCTATAAGTAGCACTTTCATCTTAGTTCAATATTTCCTCAACTATAACTTTTGTGGTATCTTCAAGTTTTTCGCAATATTTTTTCGCCTTACTCATAGAATATTCTTTGTCTTTTGTACTTAGACCTTTAATGTAACTTTGGAGCTCTTCTGATTCTTCTACACTAAACAAGAGATCTTTATTGATTAATTCTTGATTTACTGACATTTTTCTGCCGCCAATATAAAATGAAGGAACTCCTAGCAAAGCAGATTCTCTCGCCATTGTGTCACCGGAAGAGATAAATGCCAGTGCATAGTAAACAATTGAATAAAAATTTTGAGCTGTCTCATTCAGAAGAATGTAACCTCGGAATTGTCCTTTTCTGGATTTGTCTTCAAGAGAGATTGCTGCTTTTAAACCCATTTCTTTTATTGATCTAAGAAGCGGAGCGTAATCCATATCTTCTTCATTAGAATAATTGAGGCTAATTTTGTCTATTATTCTCAAAAAAACGTATTTATTTTTTTCTAGTTTATATTTTTTAAGAGCAGAAGGGTTTGGCTTGAAATATTTTGGGTTTAAGTAAGCCCATTCTTTGTAAGAATGGTATTTTTTAATGCTATTAGTTTCATCAGTTATAAAGTCAGGTACAACTAGCTTTTTAGCAAAGAATTTGCAAAGTGCAAATTGCTTCTTATACTCAGAATCATCATGAAATATAACTGATTTTGTCTTTTTGCCAAATACTGCCGCAGCTGGGTAATATGAAAAGGAAGTAACTATTTCCGGTTTTGTTTTTTTGATAAATGATCTTAATTCAATAATTCTCTTAATGTTAGAGTAAGCCTTGATGATTAAATTTCCTCTTAGGTGTTTACCGATTATGTTTATGCTTCCAAGCTCGGTCTTTGCAATCTTTGGAAGATTTCCTCTTTCCATTACCGAAATTGTTACTTCATGGCCTTGTTTTCTCAAGATATCTATAGCATTTTTATAGAAATTTACGTCTGCTGTATGAACAATATCTACTAAGATTCTCATATTGCACCTCAGAAGAGTATCAACCCGATGACACAGAATATCGTAGTAATTGCATACAACACCAAAACAGCTTGCCTTTCCTTCAGCTTAAACCAGCTCACTATCAAAAACTTCAATGACTTGTACTTCATGGAAGGCGGAGCAATTATGGTTCCGTCAGCAGCAACTTTGCCGAATTTAACATCCGGAATCCGCCTTACCAGTATGGTATAAGTGTCCATGATGAAGTTTATGATATGAGGAATAAGTATAAATATACCAAACCAAGTGAGATTATGGATTATCAGCAATCCGCCAATAGCGCTTCCGACCAAAAAATCACCAACGTTGCCAGATAATATTTTTGCCGGGTACCAAATATTTGGGAATAGAGCCATAATTGCAGCCAATACAGGGGTTATGAACAATAAAGGTACTAAGCCTTGTGTTAAGTAAACCTTCAAGGCTATTGTCAGCAAAAGTATCAGCTCTAATCCTGTGCTCAAGGCATTATAACCTGCATGCAGATTGATAGAGTTGGCAACGAACATGACAAATACAGGTACAAACATCAAGGAGTATAGTGGGCCTACATCTATATTAAAATTAAATAAATGTATTGTCGTGTCTGGTATAAGAGAAGCCATTGGCAGAGTCAACACAAGTGTTACCAAGATTTTGTCGTACCTTGTCTTGAATTTGAAGATGTCATCAAGTATCCCGTAAAGCCCGTACACAATAACGACAAAGTAAAAGATGAATAGGTTGCCAAGAGTTGACCTGTCAAGCAAGATGACTGACAAGCTCAATGAAATAAGTATGCCGATAAGTATGGTTATGCCCCCCATTAAAGGGACCATTTTTTTGCTTTTCTTATACTGGTCTTGAGTCACATAGCCGTATTTTTTAGATTTGGATATTATGTATGGTATGGACCACCAAGTGGCTAGAAAGCTATATAGGAAGATAAGCATGTACTTGTAAATAATCTGGATTATTTCCTGTTCCATTTAACCCCCTAACTGATATATTATTACCAGCAGATAGTGAATTTTTAAGGGTTTTTAAAGCTTTGCTTTTTTTGTAACTTAGCTAGAAAACCACTTTATTGTTGATCTAAGTCCCTCATCTAAACCTATCTTTGGTTTCCATTCAAGCTCGTTCTTTGCACGATTATTATCAAGAGCGCTGAACCTGACTTCCCCTTTGCGTTGCTTCTTTAGAATTGGTCTTAATCTTTCCTTTTTCATTTCATTGCAAATCTTATAAAAAAGTTGTTTTATTGATGTCTGAATATTGGTGGAAATGTTAAATACCTTGTTGGAAGTTCTCTTTTCCATTGACTTAACATTCGCTTCAGCAACATCAGCAACAAAAATGAAGTCTCTGGTCTGATTACCATCACCAAAAATTATCGGTCTCTGTCCATTAACAATTTGATTGATGAATATTGTGATTACCCCCGCTTCGCCTTCACTATTTTGTCTAGGACCGTAAACATTGGAATATCTCAAGCTTATGCAATCAAGTCCATATGTTTTTGCATAATAATTTAAGTACATCTCCGCGCTTCTTTTGGATAAAGCGTATGGGCTTCCTGGATTACCTCTAAAGTCTTCTTTTACAGGCAAAGGCGGAGAAATGCCGTAAACAGCAGCACTGCTTGAAAAAATGAATTTTTCAACATCATTCTTCCTGCAAAATTCAAGCAACTTCAATGTACCAAGAAGATTATTGTTTAGATCATTAATGGGATTTTTTATTGAATCTGTAACGCTGATTTGTGCAGCAGTGTGCATAACCAAATTGATATCTTTAAGTTTTTTTTGCAAACGGTTTATGTCAAGTAAGTCTGCGTGAATAAATTTCGCTTTTTTATTAATATTCTCTTGAGTTCCAAATACTAAATTGTCGAGTATAATCACCTCATAACCTTTTTTTAACAATAAATCTACAGTATGACTTCCAATAAACCCAGCTCCTCCAGTCACAAGCACTTTGCTCATTTCTTCAGCACCCACTTGCTTCCAAAATGCCAGAATGTGATGAAATACCCCAAGAACAGTATCCAGCCTGCATTCGTGTGGAAAGTGTCGACAGCAAACTCCGGGGATATCTTGACAGCGATCACAATCAGCAAAAACACCCTTATTATGTTCAGCAAAAACGTCCCTATCAGCCCTGGGATAAAAAGCAAAGCCATTCTTTTCTTGTCCAAGTCCTTCCAGTTCAAAACGACCAATATTGCAAAAAGCGATATGAAAAACAGCAAGGAGTCTATTCCTGAGCAGACCTTGCTTATTCCAACCCTGAAATCCCCAACGCCAAGAACCGGGCCGCCTGTCTTGCTGACATAAAAAACAACATCATCAAAGATTTTTGAGAAAACAAACTGCAAAACTTTTCCGACAGCAGTGCTGAAGAATAGCCAGGAGTTCTGAAACCAGTCTATCAGCTTATAGTAAGAAAGCAAAACAGCAGCAAAAAATCCTATATCAATGTAGAACTTCTTCAAAAAAAATGTTATGAATTTTGCATTGTACACTGCCAATGCCAAAAAAACAATGAATAGTATATTGAAGCCGTACTTAAGAAGAGTTATGGCCATCACATGGCTTACCGCAATGTCCATGTTGACAACAACCCAATGCTTAAACAAATAGTGTGAAGCAAAGGCTATTGCTGACAAAGCGCCAAAAATGAATGTTTGCAGATTTTTTTGCCTGAATGCCTTGAATCGCAATATGTCTGCCCTTCTCCAAAGCAAAAAGGCGACTATTACGAATATTGCGCTGTTAAGGAAATTCTGCTTGTTTAGACCCTGGAGCATGGAAAAGTAGAACATCTCAGGTATTGCCAGGTATTTCCTGAAGAAAATCGTCTTTGAAAAATAGAAAAAAATGCTTAGCTGCAATATTAATAAAATTGAGAAAAATATTGCAGTTCTGACTGCAAACTGCCTGAACCCTTTATTCCTGAAATAGCCTAGCGTTTTCATAGTTTCCTGTACTTGACGATCTCCTTTTTCTGAAGTTTGCCTGTTGGGATTTTTATTTTCTTAGGAAATCTTAACAGGCTTTTTAAATTTATAGACTTAAAATTGGATATCAATGCCAGAACAGCAAAAAATCCGGTAATTGCGATTTCCCATCTCCAAACATTGCTTGGGTTTATTCCTCCTGTGGCTTCAGCTGCTCCTTTATTGTAGCCCAGGGCAATGCCAATAGCCACAGCTATCATTATGCTGAAGGTTATGCTGAGCAGGATTTTTTCCAGCCATGATGATTCCTTAAAAAATATCAAAGTGACAAAAAATCCCGGTATAAAAACCGCAAACAATATTCCGGCAATTGGTGTAAGGTTAATCATTATTCACCAGCCAAAAATGTATTTCTGTCGCGTTCTGGCTTGCTTGGTGCAAATTAACGCTGACTAACCCATAGTCAAAATCCTTGTTGACGGTGAATTTTTTTGAGATGCTTGAGTTCTCGTTATTGTCAAGGAACAATGAGCCCTTGTCTATTTGTGTTTCGTCTATTTTTCTCAGCCTGCATGGGTCAGTGTTTACAGTGAACTGTGTTGTTCTCCCAATGGTTTTATCGATGAATTCTATTCCAGTAACATCTGCATAAGTATTGTAAGTGGAAATTGAAAAATAGCCGTTTGACATGTCTACCCCGTTAAACTCAAATACCTGTTCCTTGTCAAGCTTGTATTTGGTGGTATTTGAATCAAAAATTATCTCGAGCTTGTGCATGCTTTGCTCGCTCAAGTTAGCGTAAAATTCATCTTTTAATATGGACCCTCCGGAATTCCTGAAAAGGTATGCTTGATTTTTTTCCCTGTAAAGGATTAGTTTCATAAGCTCTGTATCGTGATTATCGTGAAATGATGCTCCTATCAAGCCTGAGCCTTCAAGTATGGCAAAATTGAAAGCAAAACTATAGTTGTATTCATTTGAAAGCCTGGCATTTCTTCCGTTGAATGTATATTTTTCTGAAGGTATGTTTGAGTTTATCAGTGATGGGTCAACCTCAATCTCGTATTCTAGTTGCTGTATTAGTTGCGAGGAATCAAGCCCTGTTTGGTTTGCACCTTCCCCTCCATTCAGGCTTGTAAAATTGGTTATATCTTGAGCGCCTAAGAATGGGGTTATGCCCAAGACAAAAGGGACAGCTATAGCCTGGGCGACGACAGGAGCTTGCCGGACGCTTGCAATCTGCCTTTCAGCCGGCAATCTGTACCTTCTGACGCAATCTTTTGAGTTGGGAGTCAAGCTGCAGCCCTTATTCTTGTTTGACAATGAGATGTCATCAAAAATCGCGAAAGTATTCAACGAATGTATCGATATGTCTCCAAAAGAGAGCTCTTTTTTTATATTGTACATGGGAAACCTGTTCACATAAACCACTATGTTGTCCTCTTTTGTGTTTAAAGAAAGCTCGTTCACGCCAATTTCCACCGGGCTTGCCCTTCTGTCTATTTTTGCATCGCCGTAAAGATTATTTATAAAGAATATGTTGGAATTGTGAAATAAAATCATAAAATTATTGTCAAAGCTGATTAAGAAGCTGTGCGGCTTGACAAATGTTTGGAAATTCATCCTAAAGGTATAATTCGGCCAGTAAATTGGAGCATTGCTCAAGTTCTGGGCAATGGAGTTGTCCGGGAATAACCTGGATTGGATATCCAGCAAAGTTAACAAATAAGTAGGGTCATCAATATTGTCTCCTAAATTGAGCGACACTTTGTTTTCGGGACTGTTCAAAAAAGATTTTAATTCGCTGCATGAGCCAATATTGCAAGCGGAGGAAAAGTTGACTGTTTTCCTGATTAGGTATGTGTCTTCCTTTGACTCAACTTCCAAACTCCTTAACTTGTCTAATACGAGCCTGTTGTCAATATCAAAATCCCTGATGTACCTGGATTGTGTGACTTCAAGCGGCGAGTCTTTGTATGCCGTCAATTGCCCAATCAAAACGTACGTATCATCAGACCTAAAGCCAAGCCTGCCGTTTGTCATGTTTGGTATTGTTTCATCAAATATTAATATTCCATTGAGGTAATACTTCAAAGTGCCGCTTGCATTTATCTTAACTTTATTTTCAGGATTTAGCTGAACTTTTTTTTTCTTTTGGATTATTGTTTTCCCAGCTAAATACGAAAGGTGAACCTCTGAAGGATCCTCAAGTACAGTGAAGGAGTATTTTGTCTCGTTCCCAAAATAGAATGAAGTGGTAAAGCTGCCTTGGCTAAACACATTTTTATAGATGTATTCCACATTATAATTCGGCCAGTCTATAGTTCCATAGTCATCAATTTCCGAATAAGCGAATGAAGCGTTTTCCGGTTTTTCATTGAGCGAATAGAGCCTATTTTCAGATATATTCCCTTCCACCCACTTAAATGATACTTTTTTCCTTTGCCTTTCCGCGCATTTGAACAAGCCTTCAGAAACATCATACAAATTAAAAAGCTCGAGCTTCGCATCGTAGCTGTAAGTCAAGGGCTTGCCTTCCAGGTTTCTTACAGTAAAGCTGAAATTGTATGGCTTGCCTTTATCAATATAGTTTGGAAGGCCATCCGGAAACGGAAAGTACAGTTCGCTGAATGATGCCGTTGTGTCTTGCTTGAAAAAAATATGGAAAGCCAAGGATGTTGCTATGGCCAAGACAAGTATAGTAGCAAGAAAATGGAAGTCCTTGTTGCCAAAAAGCATAGGTGTTATGGATATTAATTTTTATTTAAACTTTCTTGTTGGTTTTGTGTCATAAGCTTTTATCATGTCAGCTGCAAAGGGGCCATTAACCCATATTCCAACATCATAGCTTGGATGAACATCATTGTCATCAAGAACCATGAAAATGATCTCTTTTCCGTCAACAATGCAGAACCTTGCCTTGTTGTCTGTGTGCCTTACCTCTGCAAATTGCCTTGCTTGCTCGGCAATTTTGATTGTTTGTGCGCTTATTTGTGTGAGAATATTCACTTTCACTTTTTTCTTGCTCAGGTTTTCAAGTGTTTTCCTTAGCCTTGCCACCAATACAGGGAGTTCGCTGGGTGTTGCTGATATCAAAACCTGGTTTTCAGCCTTGCCCAGCATAAGTTCAAGATGATTATACAAATTATGCCTTCCCCTTAGAGATCCGGATAAATCAGCAGGCTCAACCAATTCAACACCTTGCGTATGCAAGGTGCTTAACTCGTCAATGATCTCTGTGTTCTTCAAGTCAGTCAGCTTCTTGACTTCTTCCTTGGCATAGTCCTGTATGTTCTTCTTTACCCTCTCAACAACTTCTTTTGGAGGGACAGCAATGTATTTTATTGGCTTTCCAAGCTTCATGATAACAAATCCCTTTTTCTCAAGAGATTCAAGAACATCATAGCTTCTTGACCTTGGGACATTGGCTATGTCGCTAAGCTCTCCTGCTGTCGAAACGCCTCTGGACAGCAAAGCTGCCCATATCTTGACTTCGTAAGAGTTAAGGCCTAGGTTTTTCAGCCTTTTTTCTGACTCTAGGTTAAACATTTCATTTGGTAAGGTTGTTGTTTTTAAAAATGTTTTGTTTTTAATCATTATTTAGTGATAAATAGGTTAGTACCCACACCACCATTTCCCTTGGAATATTTTTTATTTTTATTTTGTTATTATTATTATTTATTATTTTTCTATATAGAAAAGAAAAAAAGAAAAGAAAAAACAAGCACACAAAACACACACAACAAAATTCCATAGGAAATTAAGGTGTCCCATAAATAAACCAAACATTTAAATACCTACATTTCATCTGGAACCTTATGGGTGAAAAGGGGTTGGAAACATTTTTTGAGGTATTTCTACGGTCAGATAGTGTTTTTTTTGATAAAAGAGTTCTACAATCAACTTATACACCAAAGGCAATCCTTTACAGGGAAGAACAGACGAAACAAATAGCAAATATACTCGCCCCGGCATTAAGAGGTGACAAGCCATCTAACATATTTATCTATGGCAAAACAGGGACAGGAAAAACAGTCACAACCAAATTCACAACACAAAAATTAATGGAAATTGCAAAAAGAGAAAACGTGCCATTATCCATACTATATATAAACTGCAAGCTGAAAAGAAGCACAGACACAGAATACAGGCTGATTGCGCAGCTGGCAAGAGAGCTCGGCAAAACAATACCACCAACAGGACTTCCAACAGAAGAGGTATACAAGGCATTTTTCAGAGCTGTAAGCAAAGCCCAGCAGAATTATATCCTGATCTTAGATGAAATAGACCAGCTTATAAGCAAAACAGGAGATAATGTCCTTTATAATTTGATAAGAATCAACGAGGACATGGAATCCCAGATATCAATCATTGGGATATCAAACGATATAATGTTTGTTGACGGCCTGGACCCAAGGGTTCGCTCATCTTTGTCTGAAGAGGAAATTGTGTTCCCCCCTTATAATGCGCCTCAAATACAGGCAATCCTGAAGCAAAGGACAGAGATTGCATTCAAAAAAGATGTGATAGAGCAAGGTGTCATTGAAAAATGCGCAGCCTATGCAGCCAGAGACCATGGCGATGCCAGAAGGGCGCTTGAGCTTTTGAGAGTTGCTGGTGAAGTTGCAGACAGGAGAAGCTCAAAGAGCATCACAATATCCCATATAGACGAGGCAGAGGAAAAAATTGACAGGGACAGGATCATCGACATAGTGACAACACAGCCAAAACAATACCAGCTTGTCCTTTACTCAATACTTTCAGTCGCCCCAGAGAAAAACACCAACATATTTACTGGTGAAGTATATGAGGTGTACAAGTCCCTGTGCAACAGGACAAGCACAAGCATACTAACCCAAAGGCGCATTTCCGACATAATATCGGAGTTTGACATGCTTGGAATAGTGAATGCCAAGATTATTTCTAAAGGCAGATACGGAAGAACAAGGGAGATATCATTAGAAATACCCAAGACAACACTGCCAAGAATAAAAAATATACTAGAGGAAAGCATACGCATTTAACATGCAGCAGGAACTCGTCAGGAAAAAACGCGAAATTATAAACATTTTTATGAAAAATGGGATCCTGATAAGCTCAGAACTTCTCAGCGAAATTAGTGATTATGAGCACGTATCAAGAGTTTTTGAATCTCTAAAATCAAGGCAAACCAATGACTTGTCAGTTGCGGGCACAGACATAACAAAGCTCATTCTGGACACAAAAGCCCAGCCAGAGATGCCAAAAGCAGCGCCGCAGCATGGCAGCATCAGAATAGTTTATTCCCACAAAGACGAGCCTAAGAAAAGAGAGCCGCAGGATTTTGTTGATTATTTTTCTAACCGGTACAAGGCGCTGGAAAAAATCCTGAAGCAGCACCACCAACTGAACAGCACAATTTCAATAAGCAAGATAGCAAACAAGAAGGAAAAAGAAAAATTAGCCGTTATAGGAATTGTAAGCGACAAGCAGACATCAAAGAACGGCAACATAATAATCACACTTGAAGACCCAACTGGGCAAAGAAGGGCAATAGTCAACAAGAACAAGCCTGCATTATTCAGGGAAGCAAAAGACATAGTCCTGGACGAAGTGATAGGTGTTGTTGGAGTTGCAGTTGATACAATAATCTTTGTTAATGAGATTATCTGGCCAGATACCCCAACAAACAAGGAGCTGAAAAAAGCGCAGGACGAGAAATATTGCCTGTTTTTGTCAGACCTGCATGTTGGTTCATCAAAATTCCTGCCGGATGATTTTGAAAGGTTTCTCAAATGGGTTAACTGTGAAATCGGGAACGAGCAGCAGAAGCACATAGCAAAAAACATAGAATATATTTTTATTGCAGGCGACTTGGTGGATGGATGCGGTATATACCCGGATCAGGATAAGGAACTGATAACAAAGGATATCTACCAGCAATACAGAGAATGCGCTGATCTTCTGAAACAAATACCATCCCATATACCGTTGGTTATATGCCCCGGCAACCATGACGCGCTGCGCATTTCAGAGCCGCAGCCTCCTTTATCAAAGCATTTTGCCAAGCCGCTTCATGAGATGAACAATGCAATAATGGTATCCAACCCGTCATTGATAAACATCCATTCTTCAAGCAGCTTTTCAGGCTTTGATGTTATGATGTACCATGGCTACTCATTTGACTATTATGTGGCTGAAGTTGATTCGCTCAGAAATCAAGGAGGCTATGACAGGGCAGATTTAATTATGCGGTTCTTGCTGAAAAGGAGGCACTTAGCGCCATCCAATTTATCGACGCTTTATGCTCCTGACGTAAAGACTGACCCATTGGTCATTGAAAGAGTCCCGGACTTTTTTCTGAGTGGCCATATACACAAGACAGCGACAGCTAACTACAGGAACACTACCTTGATTTGCGGCAGCTGCTGGCAAGGCAAGACAATCTTTCAGGAGAAAGTAGGCCATAATCCAGAGCCGAGCAGAGTCCCGATAGTAAACCTGCAGACAAGAGACATCAAAATATTGAAATTTGGGCAGGAACGATGAATCAGGAAATATATTCCCAGGACATCACGAGGAAGATAGAATCAGCCTATAAGCTCAGCAATCTGGCCAGGTCAAAAGGGTATGACCCTGAAGAAACTGTGAATATCCCTCTGGCAAAGAATATGGCTGAACGAGTCGAGGGGCTTGTGGCTGTTGCATCCCCCCAAATACTCAATAAAGGGATACCGGCAAGGATTAAAGAGCTTGAAGCACTTTACGGAAAGCTTGACTGGAGAGTTGCGCTCAAGATATCCCTGGAAGTAACCCAAGAAAAATTCTGCAAGTTTGAAACACAGAAAGAAGCGATCGAAACAGGAATAAGGATTGGACTGGCATACCTGACTCTTGGCGTTGTCGCATCCCCATTAGAGGGTTTTGTCGGGCTGAAGTTTAGAAAGAACAAGAATGGCAAGGAATATTTTGCGTTGATGTTTTCCGGGCCGATAAGAAGCGCCGGAGGCACAGCAGGCGCTGTCAGCATTGTCGTTGCAGACTACATAAGAAAAAGCATGGGTTATGATGTTTATGACCCGACAGAAAAAGAGATAAGGAGGATGGTGACAGAGCTCCATGATTATCATGAAAGAATCACAAACCTTCAGTATCTTCCCACAGAAAAAGAGATCAGGTACCTTGTCGGCAACCTGCCAATACAGATTGACGGCGACGCTTCAGAAGAATTGGAAGTCTCTAATTATAAAGACCTTGAGAGAATTGAAACAAATAAGATACGGAGCGGGCCGTGCCTTGTCTTGGGAGAATGCATGGCCCAAAAGGCTGTCAAGGTGTGGTCCAATATCAAGAAATGGGATAAAGAATTTGATTTAGGGAACTGGTCATTCCTGCAGGAATTTGTTCATTTGCAGAAGGAATCAAAAGCAAAAGAGAAAGCGGTAAGGGCAATAACTCCAATCTACACTTATATACAAGACCTGGTCGCTGGCAGGCCGGTTCTGACACACCCCTTGGCTGCAGGCGGATTTAGGCTCAGATACGGCAGATGCAGGACTTCAGGGTATTCAGCATCCGCCATCCACCCTGCAACAATGATCATCTTAAACAAGTACATCGCAATAGGAACACAACTCAAGGTTGAAAGGCCCGGGAAAGCAACGGCTGTAACCATCTGCGATTGCATAGAGGGGCCGATTGTTAAGTTAAATGATAACAGTGTTGTCAGAGTTGAAAATGAACAAGCAGCAAAGCAAGTATCAAACTCAGTCAAAGAAATACTTTTTTTAGGCGACATTCTGATCAGTTACGGCGATTTTTTCAATAGGGCACAAACATTGGGCCCGGCAGGCTATTGCGAGGAATGGTGGGCTCTCGAAGTCGAAAAAGGGATGGTGAACTTATTTGGAAGTTTAGACTACTATAAATTGTCGCAATTGACAAATATAGATGAAAATTTGCTGGAGAAGCCAGTCAAGAATTATTTTTTTGAAAAGCCCGATGCCAAGACAGCAATAGAGATAAGCAAAGCACTTTCTGTGCCATTGCATCCTTGCTATACCTATCATTGGAAAACAATTTCAAAGAATGATTTTATGGAGCTTCTTGGCTGGCTCAGGAATGCCAAAATCGAACGCGATGCCAAAGAAATCGCTAAAATCATTTTGCCAAAAAATGAAGTTGGAAAAAGAGTTTTGGAATTGCTTGGTGTGCCTCACAAATTCATTAATAACGAATTCACTTTAATTGAGCATGAAGATGCAGAAGCCTTATGCGCGATATTGAGGCTTGAAGAAAAGAATTTTTATGACACTTTCAAGAGCCTTGAAATTGAAGACGCTCTGGATTTGATAAACTCGGTGTCGCGCATAAAGGTGAGAGACAAATCCGGCATCTTTATAGGCGCGCGGATGGGCAGGCCGGAAAAAGCAAAGGTAAGGAAGCTGGACGGCGAGCCGCACACCCTCTTCCCGATTGGCAAAGAAGGCGGTAAACTGAGGTCATTCCAGAGCGCAATAGAGATTGGCAGCATTGAGGCAGAATTCCCCATGTATTATTGTGATAACTGCAGCAGCGAAACGGTTTTAAGTGTATGTGAGCAATGCGACACTAAAGCCAGGAAGATTGGCTACTGCAATACTTGCGGAGCTGTGGATGGCACCAAGTGCAGGCATGGTGACACATTAACATACAAGAAAAAGAGAATTGACATAATCCATTATTTCAATAATATAACAAAAAAACTTGCCATGAGCCAGTATCCTGACTTGATAAAGGGTGTCAGGGGCACATCAAACAAAAATCATATCCCTGAGCATTTCGCAAAAGGAATCCTAAGGGCAAAATATGATGTGCCTGTTAACAGGGACGGCACGACAAGGTATGACATGACACAGCTCCCAATAACACATTTCAAGCCAAAAGAGATAGGAACAAGCGTGGAGGAGCTGAGGGAACTGGGCTACGACAGGGACATAAACGGGCTTGAACTGGCTGACCCGGAACAGATTTTGGAGTTAAGCCCCCAGGATATAATATTGCCAAAATGCGAAGATGCTCCAGAGCCCGGAGCAGATAAGAATCTTTATAACTTGAGCCTGTTCATTGACGAGCTTTTAGTATCACTGTACAAAGTCGGCAAGTTCTACAACCTGAAATCAGACAAGGATTTGGTAGGCCAACTTGTGGTTGCATTGGCCCCCCATACATCAGCTGGCATTGTCGGCAGGATCATAGGGTTTTCAAAAACACAGGGCTTCTATGCGCACCCTTTGTTTCATGCAGCAACTAGGAGAGACTGCCTTGGTTACGATAATTATGTCTCTATAAAGGAAGATGGCAGCTGGAAAATTGAGAAGATAGGGGCTTACGTTGAAAGCTGCGCTCCAGATGAAAAAGCCGATGGATTTGGAACTCTGAAAAAAAATATGTCAAATGTGCTTGCATACTCCAATCCTGGTGGAAAAGAGATAGCGGAAATAACAAAACACGAACCCAGCAAAATGTTAAGATTGCACCTTGAAGACGGAAGAAAAATAGAGCTTACAGAAAATCACAGGGTGTACTTGAAGGGAAAAACACTCAAGAAAGCATGCCACCTTAATGAAGGCGACAGGCTAATGGTCAACTACAAAAAGAATATTGAAGGAATTGATATAAAAGAAATATTTTTGCCAAAAATTTTTGGTGGAAGAAAAGATGTAATGATAAGGAATATCAAGGATTTTCTCCTTGGCTTAGGAATAAGCAAAAGGTCCGATTTTTATCAAAGAGACAGCTTTCCAATAAGCCTTGTTGATGAAATTCTCAGGAAAAATAACAAATCCTTGGAAGACTTGCCTGGTGATTCCAGAATTGCAATCAAGAGAGATAATGTTGCGTTGCCGATTAAGATAATCTTGGATGAAGGTTTATCAGAAGTAATGGGACTTTACATTGCAGAAGGATACATGGGGAAAAATAGTTCTAAGAAAGGGTTCTACCAAATCTCGATAGCAGGAAATGATGAAATCAAAGGGCTTGTCAAGAAAATATTTTTCAAGAATTTTGGAATAAGGCCTTCGCATGAGAATAATGAGCAAGTCGTATTTTCTTCCAGAATCATATATGAGTTGTTTGATAGCTATTTGGGAATGGGCAAAGGGTCAAAGGGCAAAAGAATCCCAGGCTTGTTTTTAAATGCGCCAAAAAATAAGTTAGCTGCTTTGTTGAGGGGCTATTACGAGGGAGACGGAAGCGTTAGCTTAACAGACATAAGGGTTTCTTGTGATACAGTAAGCGAAGGTTTAAGGCACGACCTTAGCTTTGCTTTGTCCAGATTTGGCATACCTTGCAAATTCTATGATTACGAGAAAGAGCCTGGGCAGGCTGTTAAGGATTTTTATATCAGGAAAAAAAGGCAGATACCAAAATTCAGAATAACTAAAATAATCATTACATCAAATTTTGTCAAGAAATTCAAAGAAATCGGCTTTTTATCAAAAAGAAAAACAGAAATACTGGAAAAACTATGCCTAAGGAAACCAAAGGCTCCAAGAATTGAA
>CAZMBY010000002.1:0-78256 GCA_964564925.1 uncultured Methanosarcinales archaeon | reverse complement strand
GGACAGGATTCGAACCTGCGTAGGCACTAAGCCAATAGGTGTCTTCAAGTCATTGTTTTCCTTATGAAAACTCTTCACACCAAACAATGCCTCGCCTAAGCTTGGACAGCAGAGAAAGCTTCTATCCCGTTTGGCCGCTCCGGCACCTCCGCATAAATGGAAGTTTAGGAATATTGTTTAAAAAAGTTGTTGTTTTTTTGAGTCAGGCGACACTTAAGTTAAGAAGATGGGTAATTTCAAAATTTCTCAATAACCCATAAGTAGAGATAACCCCCGTCTGACAGCGCCGACTTGCCTATAATTTGGGAATAAGTGCGGATTTTCTCTAGCAAACCTGCGCAATCCCCAAAGGATATCACCCGAATGAAGTTGACTGACCTGGTCATCCTTTACGATTAACACAGAGTATCCAGTGGGTATCCTAAGAGGCACCCCTTCTTGCCCGCTAGAGCGAACGATCTTACCATACTTTGTCCTGACACGTATTGGTTTATTAGCCAATTCAAGTTCTGCCACCGGAATTTTTCCTTCAAGGTATTCTACTATAACGCGGTCATCAATTTCTACGTACACATTACTATATGATTTACTGGCTCTTTCTTTTGGAGTGTAAGTAAATTTAACCAATAGAGCTTGACCATCATAAAGTTCTCTAATCAACAATCCTTTGGTTTTTATGTCTCCCTGATTATAGCTGTCAACATATTTATCAAGATTGAAAACGTGCTCTTTTTTTTGTACAGCGACAGTTTGCTTAACCTTCGGTGCCTCAGTCGGAAGAGTAGGCATTTCACATCCCAAAATACCAAATATCGCTCCTATTGTGATTAGGCTTGCCGTTGTTCTCTTCAGCATATTAACTGTGAATCAATTCCCCTATTTAAATTTTTTTATGAATACCACTTAACAGTTAAGAAATATGTTCTTACAAAACAAACAAGAATTCTTAAAGGATTACTTTATCTTCTTCTGCCACTTGTAGCTTCTCATCCTTTTGCTTTTTCCATAGCCGCATGAAGAGCATCTGCCCTTTGAGCCGATGTTGAAAGTCCTCTTTCCGCAGCGCCTGCAGTAAATCATGTTCTTCTTCCCAGATTTCTTGCCCATTGAATGAGTGCCTTTCATTGCATATCACCAAAAAATTATTCTGTAGAAATAACTGTTATTGTATCTCCCCTTATGAAAACCGTGCCAAGCTTCCTCGTCATCTCGCCATTGAATCTTTCTTCAACGTCTTCAATCACAATGTTGATGTGGATGTCAAATGATTTAAGCTTGCCTATGTATTGCTTGTTGTTCTTAAGCTCAACGATTATTCTCTTATCCCTTACTTTGTTCAATGCGTCCAATGGCCTTGCTGGTTCCATAAATTAAAGCACCTCGAAATTATGTCTTTAAGAAATCAGGCTTGTTTATAAATGTTTTCCTAATCGGATTTTCTAGCTACAACCCCATCAGGCACTTTATATTCTTGCCAAGAAATATTTTTGCTTTTTACAGTCTCCTTCAATGTCTTTTCAACGCCTGACAGATTGCTTTGACCGCTCTTGATTTCTACAAAAACAACCTCATTGATATTCTTTTCGTCCATCCCCTTGAAGACAACAAAATCAATCGGCTTGCCGATGAATCTTGCCTCTGTCGGCTTGAATGGGAAATTTGGAAGATACGGCGCAATCTGTTCGCTGAACTGCCCGCTAAGGACCGCTCTGGATTGGTTGATTGCATCCTTTCTTATATCCGGAATCTGCTCCTCGTGGTGTTTTCTGGCAGCGCGCTTCCCGATTAGATAGCCTATGGACAGGATTATGAAAAATAGGGAAACAATTCCAAGCATTTCTAAAAACTCCATAATGCATAATCTGCACAGGTTCAATAAAAAGCTATCGAATATTGACTCTGTCGCAACAAAGGGACTTAAAAAATGAGTGTCTCTATGTGGGACTTTAAACAATAGAGTTACTCATAGATTTCTTTATAATTTCATAAGTGATTATTCTATATTCAGAACAGGTTTGTATTAATTCATAAGTTTTTGGTTGAGGAAAACAACAATAAATCACTTTTCTATTAAGTTGTTTTACAATATATCTAATGGCGGGACAAAAATCAGAATCCCCACTAAATAACAAAGCAGTGTCATATTTATCTGCTAAAGCATCAAGTAACATAGATATTGCAAGCTTAACATCAACGCCCTTTTCCCAACTTTTGTAACAATCTTGAACATTTATTTGTTTTTTACATTTTGGACAGGTTAAATTATCTACCTTTTGATGCCCACAAGCATGACAATTTATATTAATTTTTGCCAATCTTCTCGGAACTAATTTACCAAGAGATAACTCTACAAAAGGTGTTTTCTCCAAAATTTTTAAAAATTTTTGTTGGTCAGAATAAGCTTTTGGGTCTTCTTGTTGGTTTACTGGGCAATTAAAATAACGTATTTTTATGAGTTCTTCTTTAGACAGGTCAAGCATATGGTTTGTAAGATCGTTATACTTAATGCTTGTGATACCATAATTTTTCTTTGAATTATGGTAAAAATTACTGCCATCAAAATATGCATAAATTCGATTTTTTGTCATTTAACAGATTTAAAGCTAAAATGTATAAAAATGTTGCTATGTGATTAATAGAAAAAAACCTTTCGTTACGGTCTCTTTACAGAGTCCTGTAACAAAAGGGAGTTAATAATAGAGTAATTATAAAGTAGTATTTTTAAAGGTTTTGGTAATATCATATAATGTAGTATATATGTTTTTATACATATATCATCTTATGCACCAAGCGAGAAAGCTAGAATTAACCTAAATCTTGAAAATAATAAATGGTTAAGTTTTGCTTAAAAAGTCCTTTAATGCGACAACTGAAATCAAAGTCCCGTAAAAGCGACAGAGTCTCGAATCTTCAGGATTTATGGGAAATAAAATAAAAACAACAAATCTTAAAAACAATGAAAAATTCCTTTTTGACGAAATGGATTGGAAGCACAGCAGATACATGCAGGGCAAGGATATTAAGCCGCTGCACCTGAAGGAGAATATGGATGTTTCTTCCCTTATAGAAAATTATGAAAATTCTTCGTTTGAAGCCAGGAATGTGGCTTCTGGTGCAAGGCTTTTTGAAAAGATGATTGATGATGGGGATACTATCTGGCTTGGCATTGCCGGCGCTGTGATTGTAGGGGGATTAGGGGGCTATGTCATCGACATGATGAAAAAAGGTTTTGTGGATGCTGTATGCTCGACAGGAGCCCAAGTTTATCATGACCTTCATTTTGCCTTTGGATTGCCTGTGAAGCAGGGGTCTGCATTTGTTGACGACAATAATTTGAGAAAAGACGGAACTGCAAGAATTTACGACATCAATATAAGGGAAAAAGAAACATTGATGGCACAGGATCAGTTAATAGTTGATTTCGCAAAAAAATGCAGCTTAAATGGCGATTTTTCAAGCGCTGATTTCAATTTCGAGCTTGGCAACTACGTCTTGGAAAATGCCCCCAGACCGGAGCTTTCATGGGTTGCCCAGGCTGCAAAGCATAAAGTTCCTGTTTTTTGGGATTCTCTTTCAAACCATTCAATAGGCATGAACATAGCAAGAGTTTACATTGAAAGAAAAGACATTGCTCCAAACCCAAGCCTGGACGTTCTTGAAAGCGCAGCCATATTGTATTCAACAAAAAGCAACGGTTTCTTTGAATTTGGCGGTGGCGGCCCAAAAAACTTCATACAGCAGATGGCTCCGACAATAAGCCAGATACTTGAGATAGAGTATGAAGGCGCTGACAGGGGCTTACAGATTACGACAGCAATGGAGAGGGATGGCGGCTTGAGCGGATGCACTTTTGGCGAGGCTGTCACATGGGGAAAATACAAGGATGCGCATAAGGGGCTTGTTCAGGTTTGGGGCGAAGTCAGCGTTATTGCGCCATTAATCTTCTGGTATGCCAACGAGAAATGCAAGCCAAGGCCATTGAAATGCCTGCTTGACAAGAAGAAAGAGTTCTATGACAGGCTGATTGGCGATGCGAAGAAATAATTCTTGGCAGTTTAGGATTTAGAAAAAATGATTTAAACAAGGTTTGAACTTAAAATGAAGCATATAGAAACCTATTTAAACCTCTGAAATTTACCATGTGTTATGGCATTATCACAGGCAAGGCCCAGGAGAAAGCAAACTGGCGCGATGTACAAGGATTACAGGAAGAAAAGGCAGTTTGAGCTGGGCAGGGAGCCGTCGTTCACAAGGCTTGGGAAGAAAAGGATAAGAGTGATCAGGACTATGGGCAGCAACAGAAAGCTCAGGATGCTTGGCGCTGATACAGCCAACCTGTTCGACCCGAAAACTAAGTCGTTTAAGCAGGCAAAAATCAAGACAATAACAGAAAATCCAGCCAACAGCCATTTCATCAGGAGAAACATAATGACCAAAGGTTCTGTGATTGACACAGAATTTGGCAAGGCAAGAATAACCTCAAGGCCCGGACAGGATGGGATTGTGAATGCAGTTCTCCTGAAGTGAATTGGAATAGCTATTTCTATTCAAGTTTACAGAGCCCAAAAACCGAAAATTTTAAATAGGTAGTATTCAATATAGAAAATTGGGGTGGATATCATTAAAAAAGCGGTGAAGCTTATTCACAGCAACCTTTTTTCTAGACTCTTTGATAATAAATGTTTACAATCGTCTATAAATTTTCAAACTAAACAGAGGTGTTATCCGTGAGAATAAACAAGTATTTAGTCATAGCCATAAGCTTATTTGCATTGCTTGCTATTTTTGCAGCAAGCCAGATTCCCCAAGCAGCCAATGGAATAAGCGTTGAAGAGCTTAAGGATTGCAACACTATAACCTATGATGAAACACAGCCAATAATCTCAGACTGCATTGATTACTATAATTATACTCTTTGCTTGAACACTTCTGGAGCAAATACTGATTGCTCCAAACAACAAAAACAAAGAGAATTTAGATGCCAGACAGGAGAAATTGTAATTCAAAGGAATAATACAGAATGCAAGCCTCTGAATAAGCTTGTTGTTTCAGTCAACAAAGGATTTAATGTTGACAAAAAAGAGATTGATTTCTCGAGTTGGGGTGTTTGTGTCCAAGAGACAGAGGACAATTGTTTAGCTATTACCTGCGGCACTTTGGAAGGAGGAAGTGCACGGAATGGGATCTTTAATGGCTGTGATGGAGGAAAATCTTGCCAGAAATTCCTGTTCTGCCAGGATGGAGTTAAAGTCTTGTACAAAGGCTCTGGTGATAGGTTTGTTGCTGAAGACCCAACATTCCACCTAAGTAGATTGGATGTCAAGGAGGTAGGAAAATGAAAGGGTTTAATGTTATTTTGATTATTGCAATACTTTTAATTCCGATTGCTTTTGCAGACACTTTAATAGGCAGTGTATCCTTTTGCTCTGCATCTAACCGAAGCTATTTTAATAAAACTACGGGCTCGGACTTCATAATTTACAATGATGATAATACTTGTGGTTTTAGATTTCAGAACGGTGCTAGGTATGTTTCTAATGTAAGCCATTTCAAGTTTCCAGATACTGCAAACTCCACATGGTATTGCAAAGTGAATATGTCAATAAGCGCGACTGGAGGTTCGGGCAGGGGAATGAGCATGATGAATGGAAGTGAGGGAACTCTTTCAGCAGATTGGGGTTCTTTCTGGACTGATGCAGTATTCGCTATGGGTAATTCATGCACACCCACCACAGGAAGGCCTTGCGTGCTTATGAATACAGTAGAATCACCCTTAATTGTTGGAAATGATAATAAACATTATCTCTATAATGTCACTTGGAATGGAACTAATCTCAGCTGGAATAATGTGCTTCCAACATATCATCAAAATTTCTCTCTTGTTTTGCCTAACAACAAGATTAATTATTATAAGCATTGGGTATTCGGAGAGCCTCTTGATTCCCCGACATTTGACTATATAAATCTAACAAGATTTGAATGCTGGAATGTTACACCTTCTGTGTTTGTTCCAGACACAACACCGCCAGAAATAACTTATTACAACGTAACAGGCAATGGGGGATGTGTGTCCTGGAACACTGACAAAAACACAGCTTGCAGCACTTCTTTTGTCACCCCAACAGTGCAGTTTAACACTGATAAGGCTGCATATTGTGCAATAAGCGGCAATTTTTCTTCAACTTCAGGAATGAATTATAGCGACATGGGAAGTTCTAGGAATTGCACTGGAGCTGCTTCTGGAGAAGGCAGCACAAGCCATCTTTGCACTTTGACTTCGCAAGACGAGCTTGTGTATGAAACTTCTTACCTTTACATTAGTTGCAAAGACACAAGCGGAAACCAAAACAGGACAAGCACAAGCGGAGCCTTGGCTCTTTCAATAACTGGATTGGAAGATGCAGGCAGAACTTTTATTGGCATTGGCATTCAAAACGCTTTGCTAAGCGATTATACAAACTATACCAACCAGCAGATATATTCTAGGAATCTATTGAATGGGCAAGTAGGAGGAACTTTTGACAGGGCTGTAAAGAAAGGAACTAAAACATGGGCTTTCAATAGAATTGGTGTTTCTGATTCGCATGTGAATATGTTTAACTTGACTCCTGTTTTGTATACATTAGAGCTAGCCAATAAGACTTCATCACAAATAATAAACCAAGTTGAATTGCTGATTAATACTACTAAGGTGTAAAATTTTGCTAAAAAACGAAAAAGGGGAGTTCAGCTTAATTTCACTACTTGCTGTGATATTCGGCTCTATATTGATTGTTAGTGCTGCTGTTTTGAATTCTACGAATGATACCAATCCTGAGCTGTTAAATGAAACTTGGATTACTCCATTAGCCAATGATTCAATAAATTTGAATGAACCACTAGGAAATGGAACTTTAATAGATGAAATAGCTAATCAAACGCTTAATATAACAATTACAATAGACAGCATCACAATAGAGAATCAATCGCTAGCCAATTCGACAATAAACGAAACTTTGCCTAAAAAAGAAGAAAAAAATATTACCGAAATAATTGAGAAGAATAAGCATAAGTTGAATGATGAAACTAAAGAATATTTTAAGAGTAGAAAAGATAAAAAAGAATTTAAAGATTTTATTGTTAAATTCAGGAATTCTATAGATGAAGATAAACTAGCTAACACTACTTTAGAAAATAAGATTGACAAATTCAAAATAGCAAAAGTCAAAGGCAAAGTAGAAGACATAGAAGAATTGATTGAAGATGATGAAATTGAATTCTTGGAATTAGAGCAGCAAGTCGAGATTTTAGATGAAAATATTCCATTTAATATACAAAAAACAAAAGCAGATTCTGTTTGGAATTTAAGCAAAGGTTTTGGAGTTAAAGTAGCTGTTTTAGACACTGGAATTGGACCACATGATGATTTGGCCATTGCGGGAGGAGTTTCTTTTGTTGATAATAACTACTTCGACAACAATGGACATGGTACATCAGTTGCTGGGGTTATAGCAGCTTTGCTCAATAACAAAGGGTTAGTTGGAGTATCTCCTGATGTCAGCTTGTATTCTGTCAAAATAATGCAAAGCTCAACAGGAGAGCTAAGCAATGCAATCGCCGGCATTGAATGGGCTATTGATAACAACATGAGCATTGTAACCATGAGCTTTGGCATGGAAACTTATTCTCAAATCTTTAAAGATGTTCTACAGTATGCTTATAACCATAATATCTTATTGATTGCTGCTTCCGGCAATAATTGGCAAGATAATATTTTGTATCCTGCAAAATATGATACTGTAATTGCCGTTGGCGCAACAAGTGAAAATGATAATCTGGCTTACTTTTCCTCTTATGGCTTTGAGCAGGAATTGGTTGCTCCTGGAGTTGATATTAACTCAACTTCTTTAGGCAACAGTTATTCAGTTTCTTCTGGTACTTCCCTAGCTGCTCCTCATGTTGCTGGAGTTGCTGCTTTGATTAAGTCATTTAATCAATCCTTAACAAATGAGCAGATAAGAGCTAAGTTAAGAAATGATGCTCTGGATTTAGGCACAGCTGGAAAAGATGATTTGTTGGGGTATGGATTAGTACAAATAAATCTTCAAGCAAATAATTTTATTTTTATTAATGAAAGCTATTTTTATGAAGTTTTTAACATTAGCAAGATAAACCTTACAACTTATAATTTTGAGTCAATTTTCTGGACAGAAGGTTACGGATCAATAGATAAATTAGAATTTAATCCTGGCTATTACTTTATCAACATAACGTATAATAATAATATAAGCAAAGGTCGAATTTATTCAATAAATGAAAATGGAAGTATTTTTATACTTTCAAACACAATAGGCTATTCTGATAATCTTTCTTATGATGGAGGAACAAGCACAGATGGGATTGCATGGATTAACGGCAATCTGGCTGTCAGAAGGACTGACGGCCCGGCACAAGTTGATGTAGAATGCTTTGACTTTGGAAATGTATTCACTTTTTCTTATGATTTCTGCTATGCAATAAACACGCAAGAGAGGAATGACTGTGAAAGCGATTTCAGCGCTAGGATTGATTGCGATTTGGGCATTTGTGACTCAACCAACCAAGTAGGTCAAGATCATTCTGTTATTAACACTGAATTAGTCAATTCTAGCCAGATGGTTGGTGAGTTCTTCTGGCAGTGTGGCGGCGGCTCAGGGCAAAATAGCGGAACAACAAATACACCAACATATTATGTTGTTGACAGAAAAAGAGCAAGATGCATCAACTCTTCTGATTACTTAATTGAAGGTTACTATGGCAATGGAAATTGGGTACAAATAGGAAATCAGCAGAATTGCGGAACAGGAAATTGTACTGATAGCATCAATTACACAAATCCCAGTACAAACATAAATCCCTGCATTGCTCAAAACACATGCACAGGCACGATCCAAGCCATAATAGAAGACAGGAATGGCAATCCAATGCAAGGCTTATTGGTTAGCAGAGATTCAGTTTCTAATAAAACAACAAATTCGGTTGGAGTTGCTGAATACAGCTTGAGCAAAACCTGCTTCGAGGACATGGAATTCAAAGTTTACTGCACCAATAGCTCTTCTGCCACATTATGCGGAACACAGACAGCAAAGCTTGATGTTGTAAATGATTACGAAGGGTTGCTGTTTGATTGTTCTATCTGCTCTGGAACACCAGATATGCAGATTGCAGTTAATGATGTAAAGACAAATAAAGAGGATGATTTAATTACAGTAAACATAAGCTTAGCAAGCAGTTTTTCAGCTTCAAATGTTAATATAATCTTTAAAGTACAAGATGATAGTGGATTAATAATTAGGGAAGCCAACCAATCCTTCAATATAAACTCTGGTGAAAGCTTTAAGTCAATAACACAATCTGTCACTTTAAATGGAAACGACGAGTTTGTTCATGTTTATGTTGATGCCAAGCAAACAGTTTCTGAATCTAATGAGAAAAACAACTACGCTCTTGTTCCTTTATTCCAGCCAGAGATAACAGCTTACCTAAACATTACAACTGGCTATCCTTTGGTTGACCAAGAGATTAAGGATTATTTAAAATTATTTATCATAGAAAAACCCCAATCACAGGCTAAAGTTACTATTGCGGTAGGACTGCCCAAAAAGAATCAAATTATAAATTCAAAAAATTCTTTTACAAGAACAAATTATAAATGGTGGTTTGATGACAGCGTTAAGTTCAATGGAGTGCCACTAGGTATATACCCTTTCAATGGATTGGTTGGCGGTTTCAAAGACGATTACAATTATATTTTTGTAGCAGGTAATGACATTGACGGATTGTTGGCTGCTGTTAAGAGATTAGCCTCTGCTCGAAGTTTATTCTTGAGTAACTTTGATTTGCATAGAGTTAAGGTAATAGACAATAATGATATTGCAGGAATTTCTGTGGCTGATTTGTTGAGGAATCCTAGCAATTATCCTTATTATAATCAGAGAAGTTCTGCTACATTTGCTAATGTTGTTGAAAGAATATTGAATGACAATAACTTTGAGATTGCGATAAGAACTGTTAAGAGTTATAATGACAACACAACATTAAGACTAAAAAACATTAATACTGATTTTTCAGCTAACTTCACGGATGCTGTTGTCGGTAATAACAGACCTGTTGTTTTGGCTAGGGGATTATGGAACAATCTTTTAAGTTGGGACGGGTTTGGCAGAAGATTAGCATTTGACGAGGATAATGCAAGGAACACATGGCTAATAGAAATTACTGGGGGTGCTGGGCAAGATTGTCCTACTTGCCCTAATTATAACTATAACGACTTGGTAGATTATTACTGGCCTGCCCTCATTACAGGAGTTCAAAACTACACTGGGCAAAAAACATTAGATTATGTCGGCTTCAGTAACGGATGTAGAGTTGGTTTAGACGCCGTTAAAAATTGGAGTAGTGGTAAGTCAAATGCTGGATATGTATTTGACAGCACAACTGGAACTTATATTTCGTCTAATTTGGGTAGTAATGCAGTAAACACTTTTATAGGACTTGGATGCCCTGGTGCATTTAATGGTACAAGTTTATTTGCTGATTGTGGGATAGAGCATGGAATCCAAATCTTAGATAATTTTGAAAATGATGGAGTAAATCATGTAACGCTAAGAGAATATTCTCCAAGATTAATAGAGAGGTCAGGTAGATTTAGTTCATGTGGTTTGTTGGGGACATTCATGCAAAGGGGTGGTGAAGGGCCGATTTCTACAAATCTTGGACGGTTTTACATAGATATTGCACAAAGTATTCAAGATAAACAACCAGGCTCATTAAATGTCTCTAAGTTTTTTATTATTTATGGCACAAACGGTTACGGCTTTGATAATGATAATGACTATGTGGTAACTTCTAATGATGCACAGTCAATTTTTAGTAATGTAGTCTCAAATGATAAGAATATTACTCATTTCCATCTAAGACATGTAGATTTGGTTGACAACGGGCAAGTTCAAGGAGACATAATGTCAAATCTAAGATAATAAAATGAACAAAGATAAAAAATCAATTTGGTTCAGAAATATAATTTTTGGGTCTATTTTAGCGGTGATACCAATACTTATGATAGATTTAAAAGATATGATATTAGGAAAATATTATAATCTTAGGTTCTTATCATATATAATAAAAGGTTTAATAAAATATGGCTCTTTAGGAGTTATCATATCTCTTGTTTATACTTATTTCTACAATTTAAATCAAAAAATTTCAAAAATTCTTATTTTAATTATTATAATTGTATATTATATAATTGCCATTGCTTATTTTGTTGCTGGAATTTACTTTTATAGTATTGGACCATTATTTGGTTAGGAATAAAAATGATTTCGACAACAAATTCAAATAAACTTGGAACTGAATCATTTAGTTGGTTGGATAATTTAGGAGAATATCAAATTCGAAACAAAAAACCACAATCAGAGGCTAAAGTTACTATTGCGGTAGGACTGCCCAAAAAGAATCAAATTATAAATTCAAAAAATTCTTTTACAAAACAAAACTTCCAATGGTGGTTTGATGACCACGTTAATTTCAATGGTGCACCATTAGGAGTTATGCCTTACAATGGTTTGGTTGGCGGGTTCAAAGATGATTACAACTACATTTTTGTAGTAGGAAATGCCATTGTTTCAATAGATGACAAGAAGGCAACAAGTTTTAGTGGTTATTATATCTATGTTAATTCTGTTTTCAATTCAACAACTGACATGTCTGGCTCAAAAAACATAACATTCAGCAATGTCGGCTGTTCTAGTTCACAAGCAGTAGAAGTGTTCTGCAGCAACAACCAATCCAAATCATGCGAGCAAAAGACGGCTTCTGTCGATTTCAATGGCGATATAGACAATTTGTTCTTCAACTGCAACAAATGCAGCAATGACAAGAATTTGGAAAACTCATGAAAACAAAAATATTTAAGCAAATTTTGTACTTATTCACTTTAGTCTTATCTATATCTTTTGCCTCTGCTGCTAATATGACGGTTAATGACCTTATAGATTCGTTCAATTACTCCTACTCCAATGGCTCCATAAATATTGTCAGCAGAAATGATTTTATGCTTGATAAAAACTCAAATGGATTGAACGATACAATGGTGATAAACCTAAGCACTTCTATAGCAGGTGATGGAATTTTTAACTTTATATTAAATCTAATAGACAAGGATAATTTTCACATAAATGCCACAAACAAGCTTATCACCTCGTCTGACGGAAATGTTGAAGTTAATTTTCCAACTGAACTGCTAGAATCAGGTAAATTCAATTATACCATTGAAATTACTAATGTAGATAATGAGTTGGTTTATAGAGAATACAAAATACCTACAAACACTTATTCTAGATATGAGACAGGCACAAACGTTACTAGAATCACTGATGAAAACTTCAACAACAATTCTTTAAGAATCAATCTAACAATCAACTCAACTCAGGCAATAACTTCAAACGTAACTGTAACTCTAGCCTACAATTCATCCACAATCTCAAAAACTGAAGAAAAAGTCCTAAATACTGATATTCAAACAATCTCGATTAATTTCGATAACGAAACTATAAAAAGCACTCATTATACAGGAAATTTCACCATTGATTCAGTCATAATTGGAAACAAAATATTTGACTTCAATCAAAACACCTCAGTTTATGATTATGAAAACTTTGCTAAGACCTCTTATATAAAATCTATAAAAGATGAAAAAATAGATACAAATACAAATAATTTGTCAGAATTCTTGGAAATTAATTTTACTATAAATGTGACTTTTACGGACACTTATAATTTAACTTATGATTTGTATGACGAATTCGATAATTTTGTTGTTAGTGTTAATAAAACCCAAACATTGTCGATAGGAAATCAGATAATGCAAACTTTGATTAACGGTTCAGAGATATATAAAACTAAGGTAAATGGACCATATGTAATAAGCTTTGTTAAGCTTGCTATTGGCAATGAAACAAAGGATATTATTTTTAATGCCCATACCACAAACCAAAGCTTCTACACAGATTATGAAAGACCGCCATTGCCGGATTTAAATATAAGCATGCAGGCAATTTATGATGCCTTAACTAATGTTACAAATATTACTGTGAATGTCTCTAACAAAGGCCAGGCACCTTCATTTAATGTCTTCTTGGACATTTTTGATAATGTTACATACTCAAATAACAGAAGCCTGTCATTTTTGGATGTTGGTGAATACATTATCTATCAGTTTAATGTTACAAACAGCTCAAATAATTCTTTATTCACGGCAATAGCAGATTTTGACAACTTGGTTGACGAAAGCGATGAAACAAATAATATTGTCCAAAATACTCAAGAAAGTGTTGTCTCTTTAGCAATAGAAAACTTATCAACATTTTACAGCAACGGAACATACAAAATCTTTGAGTTCATTATTTTAAATGATGGTGATTCAGCAGTTACAGACATCTATTGGCAGCTTGACACTGGAGAATCTGTAATAAGCAGCACTCAAAACATAAGCTCCTTGGCTGTGAATGAAAAGGCTTTTGTCTATGCTGCATACAACTACAGCGCTGTTGGAACTTACGATTTAAAAGTAAACGCCACAGGAATCAGCCAGTCAACTATAGTGACTGCATCATATGAATCAAGCATAATTAATGAGCTGTCAATCACTAGCTTTGCCAATCTCAATACAGATGGAACTAAAGTTATTTTAGAGGTTCGAGTTAAAAACATGCTCTCTACTAACATCAACGGCATAAACTGGTCCTTGGACGATGGAAATGGGCAAATACTAAACTCAAACCAAAAGTTCAATCTAGCTCCAAATGAAACAATATTCATCTTTATACAGCATGATTATGGAGGTGCAGGAACATTCAATCCAATCGTTACAGTTACAAATGGCACTTATACAGATTCAAAATCTGCTGCTGTGGAGATAAATGGAAGTTCTGTTAATGCTTCAATAAAGCAAGCCACAGATTTTAATGGAGTGTTTGTCATGCAGAATGGCACAAAAACATTCTATCAGAATTGGAGTTCTTCAGGAATGAGCGGGATTACAACATTGCTGGGCGTTAATCTTACAAGAGAAGGTCAAAGCAACAGACAATTTTATGGAGATTACAGCCAAGTAAGTGATGTGGGTATAATATGTCACCATACTTCTATTGATCATGTTGTTGTTTTGAATACGACTAATGCAAGCATATTATCAAACATGACAGGAGCCTCAAGCACAAATACCGGAGGGCCAAGGTGCAGAGCTATGTTTTATAAAAATTCCACTAACGCAATCTATGTTTATGAAAAAGGATTCAACTCAGGATTTGGCTTGCGTTTGTTCAATAATTTGAATAAAAGCTTTACAGGCCAAGTTGAAATCAAATACCCCTATGGCTCATCAGTCGGACAAAAATTCATAGCTAAGCAAAGGCCCGGTGGCAATGAAACTGCTGTAATATTTGACAGGGACAGTAATCCACTAAATGTTGGTGTCGTAATCATTAATTCAACAAACTCCACGCTTGAAGGACTAAAACAGTTCTTCAATATGTCTTTTGTACCGCCTCATTCAAATTTAACCGGGCTTGGGAACGAGAGGTCAAGAAGAGCAGCTTTTGCATGGACAGCAGATGGCAAAGGCGGAATACTTACAATATCAAATTCGACTATGACATCTGGAACTAACGACAGGAACGCAACTATGCTCATGTACTATTACAATTACTCTTTGAACAGCTTTAATTACACAAATGGGAAGTTGTCTTCTTCAATAATATTAGAGAATACAAGCGCTGCTGTTGATGGAGAGCTTTGCACTATGAAAAATAGGAATAGCAATGTTTTTGGGATTTGGGAGATGAGAAATGGCTCTGTATACAAGGTAATGGCTGCTGTATTGAATATTAATGGAACAGCTGAGTCTGGTTACCCATTGCCTGACACTGGTGCAGAGTCTGGTGGCAGCAACAGTATAGAATATGTTGGCTGTTACGACAACATTGTGCAGGACACTGTAGTATTCTGGTGGTTAAGGAGTGGACAGACTAGGTTATATTATGGTTTGTATAATAAGACTACTCAAGCTTGGAGCACAAATAATCTCAAAACTAGTGCATTTTCAACTCCGAGCTTTGCTTCAAATACATTACGACAAGTTAAGAAAACAGAATGCCCAGAGCCAGACTGCTTTGGCTTGGTGTTTTCAGACTCAAACGGCAGAGTTTATGGATTAGCAGCTTGGAATGGAACCAACATATCTACTGTATACACCCAAAATGTCGCTTCTGCTGAAATCAACACACAGTCTATATATTTCTTATTCGCGCCTGCAAAAACATGAATGTATATTTGCAGAATAATCAGATTAGAAAAGTATAAATACTGATAATTTGAAAGTTATCAAAAATGGCAAATCCGCTCTTAGTGACACTAATAGCCTTGATTCTTGCATACATCTTAGGCGAGACTGCCAGATACTTCAAGCTGCCGAGAGTGATTGGCCAGACATCCGCTGGATTCATTTTGGGTGTGCCTCTATTGAAAAGCATGCTGTTCACAGGCAATGTAAGGGATGTTTTTTCCTTCTTAACCAACGTAGGAATAATCCTGCTTTTCTTCTTTGTCGGATTGGAGATAAATTTCAGGCAGTTCAGGAGCCACGCCAAGGAATCAGCCTTAATCTCAATTTTTAATACTGCAATTCCTTTGTTTCTTGGCTTCACAATTGGAAGGGCAATCTTTAATTTTGACAATATAACTTCTCTTGTGATAGGAATAGCGATTGCTGTGAGTTCCCAGGCAATATCATTGAATATACTTGAGGAATTAAACATGCTCAAGTCCAAGATTGGAAGCCTGATAACCACTTCAGGAACAGTCGATGATGTCTTTGAATTGCTGGCAATAAGCATTATCCTTGTAGTCTTTCATGTTGCAGGCACTGGAAGCCTTCAGAAGCTTTTTGGCGGCATATTGATTTTTGTGGGCATTATCATGATATTCAGGCTTTCGCTGATACCAATCACTTTAAAAATATTCGAAAGGGACAAGTCGCAAGCGGTACTGTTCATGGGTGCCTTGATAATAGTGCTTTCTTTGGCCTATCTTTCAGAAATCTTCGGCATAAGCTCTTTAATTGGAGCTTTGGTTGCAGGAATCCTTGTCAGGCAGACGCTTTTAACCAAAGACCATATAAAGCCCTGGCGCAAAAATGCGCTGTCGCATTCCATACATGTCATTTCATTTGGATTTTTGGTCCCAATATTTTTTGTCAATGTGGGGCTTACAACAGATCTTACAGGAATATCTGGCAATATTTTTCTCGTCATCATCTTATTGGTTGCGGACATTTTTGGAACGATTTTAGGAACAGTAATTGGGGTAATGCTTAGCAAGGGCAGCGTCAATGAAGGGATTATTGTCGGGTGGGGATTGACTCCAAAAGGGGACACAGAGCTGGTCATTGCAACGCTGGCATTGAATAGCGCACTAATAAAATTGAATGTTTACACCGCTATTGTAGCCGTGGCATTTATCACAACAATAATATCACCAATTATTTTCAGGATTCTTGTAAAAAATCACATGACTGTCAAAAGCTGACTATACCCTGAATAGGGAGAAGAATATAGAGAACAAGAACATAAAAATCCTGAAGCTTATCAATGAGGTGATTGGGTACAAAATCATATTCTTGTAGCCAAGCTTCACTGTCCCTGTCCTTATTATAGAGATGATTATGGCAGTTGAAAGGGAGATCAGTGTTAATGCCATTACAGAGAACCAGATGTAGTGTGTATCATTCAGCCGTATCGGGTTCAATGTGAATGGTGTCCTAAATCCTACTGTTGACTCAAGGATCCTATTTATAATTGTCCTCACCAAGTCTATAAGGTAAAAAGCCATGGCAAACATGGCAGGCGCTATCACAACTGTGACTATCGACAGGAAAATCCTATAGCTGCCAAAGCTGGCAATTATCTTTTTCTTCAAAAAGCGGTTTTCTTCAATGTTGTCAACCAACCTGTCTATCAATGGCGGTGTGTTCGTTCCTTTCTTCCAGCTGAGCACAATCAAATTGAAGCACTCCTCTATCATGTCAGAATTATAGCTGCTTGTGAATTCTTTTAAAGCGACTTCTACATCAGCTCCTAGCTTAATTTTTTTTGAAACTCTCTCTATTTCGTCCTTCAGGGGGCCAAATTCTTTTTCAAGCGAGTTTTCCAATGCCGCCTCAAGGCTCTCCCCTGACTTCAGGTTTAGTGATAGCTCTGAAAGGAATTCGGGAAAAACATCCTCCATTTTCTGGACTTTGTAGTAAACCCTTATATTGAGGTAAAGAATGCAAAAATGTACCACGAAGAAGAGCAAAACAGTGAACATTGCAGGCAGCAAGATTACGGAAATCACCAATTTAAGTATCCATGTTACGTTTGAGAAGTAAGCTAGATTAAGGAAAAGGATGTTAATAAGAGCCGATGATATTACCAGTAAATAAACTCCAATGCCAAATTTAAAATAAGGCACAATGTTTATGCCTGCTTTTTGAAAATGGTGTGATACGCTTTTCCTGTATTTTTTCGGTATTATTGAGTCGCCAACAAATTCTGTAAAAAGCCTGAAGCGACCTTTAGGGCCCTTCTTACTTGTTGGTGAAAACGCAATCATAATTTCACCAAGGGCCGTATGCTTCTATACAATACAACAAATATGTACTGAATGATCAGGATTACCAACAGCAATATCAAGAAAAAAGGGAAAAATTCAGCCTTTAACCCAATGATTGACACAAAGACCACAATGCCTACAACGCTAAGCACAGGGATGATTGTCCCGAATATCATGTAAAACATTGACAGCGGGCTAAGCTTTTTCTCATAGTCTTCGATCTCAATGATTTTTTCCTGAGACATTTCCTGCAGGGTAACCAAAAGGTTTCTCTGGATGTCTGTTCCTGTTTTCAGGGACTTCTTTATCGGCTCCAGCACTCGCCTGAAGCTCTCGCTTGGCGTGTACCTGATGGCGTCATCGATTGCCTGCTCAATGTTTTTGCCTAGAAAAATCTCAGAAGCTATATTCCCGAAATATTTGCTTGATTTTGCTTTTGTATAAGAAACGTCGACAAGCGCGCTGATAATTGAGTTCCCCGACTCCAGCAATGTCAACAGCATCCTGCTGGGGACAAAGATGTCGTTTTCAATATCATTTCTTACTCTCCTTATGTTATATTTGGGTATCCTCAGAAAAACAAAAAACATCGTGAACAAAAAAAAAATAAGTATTGGCGCAAGGAGCACAAGGAGCTTGGACTTGGACAAAATAAAAAATGCGGTAATTGAGAAAATAAGCGAAAAAATTAAAGCCAAGACAAGGCATTTTACTACAAAATTGGCTAGTGTGTTGTGCATCTGAGCTGCTTTCAGCTCATCCTTCAGTTTAGGGAATATCTTATTAAAAAACTCTTCAAATGCTTCACTTATTTTTATCACCAAACAGCTGATTCATTATGTATTTCTTGTTGATATAGTAATAGCTGATTAAAAGGGCAAGAGTTTCGTTATTTGTCAGGTTGGTGGCAGTGAAGTATTTAAGCACCCTAATCTTGTCATTTATCTCTGCATCTACTTCCTCCTTTGTCAATCCCGAGTATAATTCCATAGTCTTGTAGAACATCTCAAGCTTCTTAACCGGTACGAGCTTTTCATATCTTATGTCATAATTGAACAGCAGGTTAAAATTGCCTTCCTCCAGCATTTCAGCAACCTGTGATGTGTATCTCTTGCCGGTTCTTCTGTTGCGGTTTTGAACTATCACCAAATCAACAGCTGAAAGCAATGATTTTGGAATTCCGATGGGATCAGAGGTCAGCCTCACAACCGCTTCATGCACAGTGTTTGCGTGCAATGTTGCGTAAACAGAGTGGCCGGTATGCATTGCCTCAAAGAGAACTTCAGCTTCCTTTTTCCTTCGTATTTCCCCGACTATTATCCTGTCCGGCCTCATCCTCAAGGAGTTTACTATGAGGTCGAGCATTGTAATCTCGCCTTTGCCCTCAGGATTCGCCAATCTTGTCTCCATTGGAACCCAATGCAAAGTTGTCGGCAGCTTCAGCTCTCTTGTATCCTCAATTGAAATCACTCTCTGATTTGGAGGTATAAAAATGCTGAATACGTTTAGTGTTGATGTTTTGCCTGAGCCTGTTCCGCCTACAAATAAGATAGAAAGCTCGTATTGTATGGAAGTCCAGAGCAATGCCGCTATATAGTAATCAATTGTCTTGTTTAGAATCAAGTCAGTTATGCTCCATGGCAATTCTGCAAACTTCCTTATCGTGATTGTGTTTCCTTTTGATGATACTGGCTTGAGGGTTGCATTAAACCTGTCGCCTGACCTGAGGTGGCCGTCCATAAGGGGGGTTAATGTTGTGATTGTCTTGTCGACATTCCTTCCAGCCAAAGTGGCAAAATGCACAATTTTTGATTCGTCCTCAACAATTATATTTGTTTCGAGCCATCCATATTTCTTATGGTATATCCACACTGGCTCATAAGCGTTATTGACCACTATTTCTTCCAGGTTAGTGTCGCGCAGCAATATTTCGAGGTCGCCCATGCCTAAGCTTGTCAATATGATATAATCACTGAAGACATGCAGGGTATCTTCCGGGATGTCCGGAAACACCTCCTTCATTATCTCAAGGAGTTTGCTCTTGTACTCTATCTTCACCATCGCTTCCTCCTCATGAGTCTTATAGACGACATTGAAAGTTATCTTGCTTACTACTTCCTCCTTTATTTTTTCAATCACTAATCGTGTTATATCGCTTATGTTAAAGAGAAAGACCATGTAGAATGGGACAGGCTCCAGCTCCTGCTTGATTATGTCAACTTCCACAACTATGTTGTCAATCTTAATCTTATAGCTGTCTATCCTTGATATTATATCCTTGACTTTCTTGTCTTTATCCTTAAGGAAATTGCTGATGTAATATTTATGCACGTTTTCATAAACAGCCCTCACTTCAGGATCATCTCTTCTCTTGAGATACCTGTATAAATCATAGATTAGCTTGTTTGCAGCCTTGATGTCCTGAAGGCTTTTGTAAAATTTAAGCTTGTTGATGATTTCTGTTTCATCAATATGCTCAAATCCCAGTTCCGGGCTTTTTAGGTACTTAATCGCAGGCCCTTTGATGTTTTTGTAATCGACTACTACCAGATCAAGCTGTTCCAAATACCTTGCAATCCTGGTTATGCTTGAAGCAGGCATGCCTAAATCTTTAGCTAAATCAAGAATGAGAACCCTCTTCTTGCTCTCTATAATACTGAAAAGCGTGTCTATCTTTGTCAAACTAATCTACTCCTCTTTTTTTTGTGATAATTTGGCCAATTATCTGATTTTTATAAGTTTATAATGTCTATATATATTTTGCGGTTTAGGCATTGTTAGGTAGGTAAAGGCATTATATCAAGCCCGCTGCACGGTTCTGAATTTGATATGATCAAGTCGGCATAGCAGCCGGCATCCGTTTTTGGAATCCACAAATCATCAATTACGTTTGAATGTGAAGGGTGCCACATTGAATATACATTAACGTTGATTAAATATGTTTTATCCTGCACAAACCATTTGTTGCCTGCTACCTGCAGATTGTAGCTGACAGAGAAATTGAGCTGAAGCGTATCAAAAGAAAGCTGCTTTACTGACCTAAGGCTGTACTCAAATGTCCTGTCATCATTAACAAGCTTAAAGGTGAGGGTGCCCAGGGCCTGCTCGAAGTTTGCGTCTGTTGTCAATGCAGGCTCCAGAAATGTCCCGCTCGAGGATTTTCCGTCTTTCATTATATCCGCTAATTCATCTTTTGGAAATGGCAGTGGGGTCCTGGATGTCCTCTTAACCAGAGCCTGTTTGGCAGAAGTTTCAAGTATTTGCGGTATGTGGTACCTGTCAAAATCCCTGACAAATTGGTCCATGACTATGACCTGCGCCCTGTTGATATTAAAATCTTCATCAATCTTGGCTATTTCTCCCTTAGTCCTGAAAATTATAAAAAGGAAGATAATCAATACAAGCGCCGACAATGAAAAAAACATTGATTTTCTGTTCATCTTCGTAACCATACTTTGGCTGTGAAAATGTAAGGCCCTTTGCTGAAAATTGCGCCATCGCTCTCAAAGTAACCTGTAACTGCCTTTGAGCCTGAAATCAACAGCTCAGATTCCGGATCATACAAGCCTTCGCCAATTTCATATGTGACCCGGATTAGTTCTGTGCAAACTCTCGCAGTCCCAAGGCTTCCAAAATCCAATTCCATCAATCCTATGTCGCGGTAATTCTGAGCCAATCCCGAGCCATCTATCGCAAAGCGCTGATTTTTTGGGTCAATCGGGGTTATAACAAAGCCAGAGGATAAAGGCAAGTAAGACTTAACAGTGTATGGAAGCAGAATGCTTGCTGGAACTATGCTTAAAGTCCTGACTGTTGTGCCTTTGTTTAGCACAGGGATTACCTTGTCAATGCATCCATTGTCAACAAAGCATCCGTATGTGGCACATGCATTGCATATTGCCTTATTGCAGTTTGTGTTAATCACTGAGAATTTCACTGGGCAAGTGCTTGAAGCGACCCCAATGCTTGTGCGCACAGCAATGTTCACAGTTTCGGAAGAAGCCAAACCGCTTGACTTGGCGTCAATGCCTGTCGGCAGCTGCGGCACTATGTCTATGCTTGAGCTTGAATCCTCAATTAATTTGTTTATACTCCCATAATTTCCGCTAAAATCAAATATGCTTGTGAATGGAATGTTTTTGAATATGTCGGTCGGCAGCAAAAATGAGGGTATAGAAGATTTGCATGTTATTTTCCCGTTAGGAGGATCGTCAGTTGCAGTGTATACCATTGTCAGGCGAGCTGTATCAACATAATTATTGGTGCCGTCGCTGCATGAAGCGTCCACTTGTATTGTTTCGCTGGTGCCTGTGGTCCAATCAGGATTGTTTGGAGCAATAGTGATGATACCCATTTTTGGCTCAGGGCCGTCAACCAGGAAATTGCTCGATATTTCAAGCGTGAATTCAACATCTTGGAATTGGCACGGCATGAAATTTAAATCAGAAACCATCCCAGACAAATTGTATTTGTATCCTGGGAAGGAGGAGTATGTGAAAGAAACAGTTCTGTCATCTATATCCAATGTTGGAGGAGCGTAAATGTAATTGATTGTTAAGTTTGCAATATGTGTCCCTAAGGTAGGGTATACTTTGTCAGAAGCCTGCACTTTAATCACTTCTGTGCAATTGGATTTTGCATTTGATGCCGTGATTTTGGTGTGGCCTAATATATCCGGAACTGTAAAAATAAAACAGTTTGAGGCGCCGTTTGCCAGGCCCAATATTTCAATTGACAAGTTTCCATTATTGCCTGCAACATTATAGGCAGCAATAAGGCTGTTTAGATCATAGTCGAATGGCTGCTGTGTATCATTGAATTGTATAAAATCATTTTTAACTTTTAATATGCCGCATCCTTCGTATGTAATGTTCGCGCATGCCAATGTTGATTCTGCAAATGGGTCGCTTACATTGAAGAAGAATGCTTCCCAAAAAATTTCATTAAGATGCGATATGTCAACGCTAAATGTAAGTTGCCTTGTATCATTGTAATTATTGTTAAAGCCTAAGAATGCGCCTCCTTGGGATTCTATTGAGAAATCAAAAGCCCAATTGAGCTCATTTGGGGCATTGTCTGGGTCATTCACCATTGATTTGTCGTCTATATTGATTAGCTTGCTTGTCTGGGGGCATTTGATTGCTTCGCGCCTGCATTGCCCCAGAGGCGGGGCATTCCCTTTTGGAGGCTGATTTGTGTAAGTGTAGTTAATGGTTAAGTTAGCAATGTGGGTTCCAAGGCTTGCGTACACTTCATCTGACACTTGCACTTCAATTGTTTCAGTGCAATTTGCCTGTAAGTCAAGTGGGGTTATTGAAGTTCTTGATGCTGCATCAGGGGCTGTAAATTGAAAGCAGTCAGAAATTCCATTGGCCAGTCCTTGAATTTCGAATGAGAGCTTTCCATCGTTATTCTTGGTGCTGTGGATTTCGATGAGAGCATCAAGGTCGTATTGATAAGGTGACTTGCTCTGGTCAAATCCTATCTTGTCATTTTTTACCTTTAATAGTCCGCATCCCTGATAACTGAGGTTAATGCATGACGAGGTTGTTGCGCCCGGCGGATCTGTAATGCTGAAGAAGAAGGTTTCCCAAAACACGCCATTGAGATGATTGGAGTCAACAAAAAATGGAAGTTTCCTGGTTGAATTGTAATTATTGCTGAAGGTATAAAATGCGCCTGTTGGTGATTTTACAGAGTTGGTGTATTTCCAGTCTAGTTGGCTGTTGGCATTGTCGGGATCAGCCACCATTGAGCCATCATCAAGGTTTACTACAATTGCAGGATTGTTTGCATCAACTACGCAAGGCAAAGCCTCAAACCTGCAGCTGCCAAGCGGCGGGGCATTTCCAACCGGTGGCTCATTGAGGTGGATAAGGAGGTCGGATAAGTCAAGCCTGCCTATTGTTGATGATGAAGCAGAAAAGGATATTTTACAAGGATATGTTGTGCATTTATCAAGATTTTGCTGCAATAAAGCCCTGTAATCCGGACAGGTTGCGCCTATTCCTCCGCAATCTGCATCATTCCAAATATAATCTCCGGAATATTGAGTATTATGCTTCCAACCAGCTAAAGATATAGGGGCAGTTGATTTTATCTTTGGCGTTGGAAACTCTGTTACAGTAATTTCCTGGGCAATCTGCTTGTATATTGTCTGCAGCGTTGATGCGTCAGGGGCGAAGAATTCCTGGCCATTAGTTATGCTGGCAATTTGCTTCATTAGGTCCCTGTTGGCGTCCACGCCGAAAGAGATGGCATAAATGATTATGTTGTTGTTCTTGGAATCCTGTGCCTTTAACTTTGCAAAAGCAGCCCCCTGGTCCAGGCCACTCTGGCCTGATGCACATTTTTTTTGCCCGTCCGTATCGATGAAGCATTTTGCATTTCCGTCGGTAAGAAGTATTATGTACTTTCTTGCACCCGACCTTGCCCTTGCGCTTGTGAGTTCAATATTTGCCAGGTCAATTGCGCCTCCTATGTTAGTGGAGCCTGATGCCTTATATTTGCTTATAAGTGCTGTCAAGGAGTTTTTGTCAGTTGTCAAAACAGAATCCTTTATTGTGTTAACCCAGTCAGAATAACTCACCAAGCCAACATGAATTATTGAAAATACAACCTGGTTTAGAAAACCTATCGCTGCATTCTTTGCATCATTTATCTTGCAGGGAGTCTCAAATTCGTTATCTGGCTCGTCGATAGTTCCAGCATCGCAGTCATCTTTCATGCTTCCAGAAACATCTGTGACTATCATGACATCTGCCGGAGTCGCTTTCTTGCCCTCCACATCAAAGCCTTCAATCATCATGCTAGCTTTTGTTATTGTGCCATTAGGCAGGGTAATTGAATAGGGATGAGATTCTCCTCCTGAAGGAAAAATGAAAGTTAATTTATCCTGGTTTGTGTCAAATTTCGTCACATCCAATGCAATTGCACTCTCAAGTGTCAGGACTAAAAATGCCACTAATGCGAGCAACAATAAGCTCGTTCTTAATACCTTTCTGTGTTTACTCTGATTGTTCTTCGCATTCATTCTTTAGCTCCGCATTCTTAATTCCACTGCAAAAGATTCTTGACGATTCTGTCCCAAGCTTGTAATAGAACTGGTCAAGGCATTTTTCACTATCTATGCCTGTTAAAGCCTTGCAATCCTCCCTTCGCTGATTTATCCCTTGGTCATTTCCAACATAGTATTCCTCATAGCATTTCACTTTTTTTTCAATGTTCTTTTCAAAATAGCAGTCACTCAGGTATTCCAGCACAACAAGTTCTTTTGTCTCGTTGAAATTCAGAGGGACATCAGCAATCTTTCCTGTTGCAACATCTTTTTTAATTTGCTCATAATCTTGAGGCGCTTCAGTCTCTGTTGCTTTGTCTTGCTCCTGCGGCATCTCCTCATTTCCAGCAGGCTTTATTGGGGTTCCTTCTTTGTAGTATTTTGAAAAATAAAATCCAAAGAGAACTAACAGCGTGGCAATTACCAAAATTATCGCTATCCTCTTTTTGGTTGCAGATTCCATTTTTAGTTATTTTCCGTAGGTTTCAGTGTTGTAGAGCTCCAATGGCAATGGATAGCCGGGAGCGGTGTACAGGACAGCAAATCCAAATCTTTTTTCGTCAATCACTCTTTTGTCCACAAAAATGTTCCTGACAAGGTCCTTAACAACTTGCCCGTCAACAGAGCTTGCCTCTATCAGCTCACTTGTCATTGAAAGCAAGTCTGCGTCAAAATCCTTTATGTTTATGCCGCTGCAGACGATTCTTGTGAGGTTGTCATAATTCGGACAATCGCAGCTAACGGCACTGCCGGGGTTTACGCACAAATCGCTTATCTTGGTGATTGACAAGACCCCAATCACATCCCTTGAAAGCTGCTCGTTGTAATATGCTGTCCTTTGAGTTGGCCTGTAATTGTAAAAAAACAGGGCTGCGGCTATTATCATTATCGTTATTGCTACTGCAACATCAGTTACAAAAATATAGCCTTTTTTATTCCTCATCTTGCCCTGCACAATACCAAGCTCATCTGGAGTATCCTGTTTTTTTGAACATCCTTTTCGTCATACAAAACAGGCTTGAAAATGGAAATAGCCTGCGAATACATCTCACAGGGACTCTCTGAAGAGATTATTTTTTGATTGCATGTGCCACCTTTAACCTTGCCAACAGACTCCATCCCATTTATAATGAGCCTTGACCCATCATTGTCGGTGAAATAAAGGCATGAATCATATGCAAAGCTGCTTAGCCCAATGCCGTGCGCATCTTCCACATTTGACATCACATAGTCATCAATGCTCTTATCCTCAAATTCAACAAAGAAGCTGGTTAGCTTGTCCTTGTCAACCCTGTAATCCTTGATAAAATCTATGTTTGTTGAGGGGTTCGTTTTTTCATTGATTTCCAGGTTGTTTTCAAAATTAGAAAATATGTATTCAATTTCAAAATCCTGTTCCATAGCAACATCCTTGTTCTGAAAATAAAAGACTGTGCCTATAAGTATGCCCAGGAAAAGCACAAATATTATGATACCTATCACAAGGTCAAAAGTCACAATTTGCCCTCTCTTTCGCATTTTACTCATGTTATTGCCTCGTAATGCTTAAGGTACTTGTTGAGTAGTCTTTTCTAATTGTAAGAATCGCGCCGTCTGGATCCATTACATTGTAAGAATTTACTTCAGGCAAGAACGCCATTGCAAGCAAGCTGGATTTGGTTTTTTCTCTGATGTTTACCAGGTTATCGGGATCCTTGTACACCTCTATTTGTATATCGGCATTATTTAGCCTTTTCGGCAAGCTTATGTTCCCTTCAAAATCAGACCTTGCAAGCGAGGCTGTTATTGCCTTAACTTTGATTTCCTTGGCCAATTTTTGCGCCAGCCCTTCAGTCGAGTTGCCTGATTTCAGGCCTATAGGGAAGAAGTTAACCAGTACCATAAAAGCAAAAAGCACAAAAGCAAAAACTACGATGAATTCAAAGGAGATTTGCGATTTTGCCATTTTAGCCCGGGGTGATGGATACTTTTGCCTGGTTGCCATCCAGCCTTGTTTCAAGCTTGAATACCCTCTTGCCCTCAAGGATTAGGTTGCCTTTGAAGCTGTAAAACTTGCAGGATGTGCCGGGAACGCTGCATTCCGGAATCATGATTGTTGTGTCAACAAAAGCATCCTGCGACATTAACGGCACATCAGAAATAAAATAATATTTTTTCAAGTCTTTGTCCATTATATGAATTGCAAAATAATAGAAATGATCTGAACCTTTGGTAAGCTCAACGATGAACATCTTTTCCACATTTTTTGGAACTTCATAAACAACACTCTGCTTCGAATAAAGGCCGAGATAATATATCTGCTTTGCTTTCTTAGCCAAATCATCTCCCAAATCGTGTATCTTCTGGGTGTTGAGCACATCGTATGCGCTGGAGCTGAAAAAAGTCCGCAAAAAAAGCGCGGAAGAAATTGCAATCGCAAGAACTATAAATCCGGTAAGAATCAGGTACTCAATTGATATTTGCGATTTGCCATTAAGCATAAACTTACTCCACACCTTGCAGAAAATGATGGAGTTTACCTATCCACCTCTTTTTAATGAATACAGATTGTTAAGTGATTTGCTGTGATGCGATAAACTCAAAAACAAATATTATTACTTTACTGCCTTTATCCTAATTGTGCCGGATGCCTCTTGTGTTATTGCTCCGTCTTTATACTCATATTCTGTCTTAATCGAGCCCCGCAAGACTTTGCCTGCCTCGCCGCCTATAGGATTGCCGCTTGAATCTTCCAGCACGACTTTTACAACATCGCCTGGTGCTAATGAGTTGGTGTCGCTAATTGCATCACCGGCAAGGTCTACTGCATCTCCACTGACTTCTGTGCTGAAATGCACAGCAAGGTCATCTGTCACGGTAACTTTAAGTGCTGAAATTGGCCTTTGGCCTGAGTTCCTTATGCCCAACTCAAAGTCAGTATCTGTCAATTTCATCTCCTCGCATTTCAAGTCGCCAATGCCGCCTAAATTGCATTGGTCTGGCAAATAAGATCCCAGGTCTAAAATATTGAAGTATATCAGAAAACCAACAACAGAAAGCGCAACAAGAATAACCAGACCATATATTATCATGGTCTCTACAGCCAATTGTCCCTTAGCATTCACCATTTTAATACCTCTTTTTTTATATTTAGATTATTTACTTATGACCCTTATATTTAAAGTTTTCGGAAATTGGAGCTTTGTGTAAAAAGTCGTCCTTAGTTTGTTTTGGCATCAGTTCGCATGTAATTTTGCAGTTGATAGCAAAAATTCCCATTGCAATTTCCTTTTTGCTGAAATTGTTGGTAAGTAATGCTCACAAATAAAGATGCCAAAACCACATTTTATACAACGCCGGAAATTGGAGATTTATAGGCAGTCATCTCCTCAAAACAATCGCACCAGAAGAGCAATCATAATTAGCGGCGACAAGGGCGATTATATCCAGATTTCTCATCTCGGGATTTTTAAGCGCAATGTGCAGATTGGAGAGTATGTCTGCGTGCCCAAGATGCCCTTTTTCAAATGAAGCATTATAAACATCATTCTTGTCTAAATTCAGCTTTTTGGTCAATAATTCTGTTTCCTTCAGCGACAATTGAGTCTTCACAAAATGGTTTATGTCGGCAATGTCAAGGTTTATTGATTTCATGCAGGCATAAAGCGCCCTGTAGCTGTTGGCCACCCATCTTTCTGTAAGCTTGGAAATAACATCCTTATCCCTGAAATTCTTGACTATCGCCAAAGCATCCAGGCTGTTCACCAGCTTCATGATTAATGACTTGCTTTTGTATTTGTCTTTCAGCAGCTCCCTTATAAAGCCCGTGTAATGGTCAACTACAAAATTTGACGTGAGGATTTTATTGTTCTGGGCTTCCTTGCTCAATATTACAGCTGCTGAGCCATCCCCAAAAATCATGTGCTTATTGCGCGACGGGTCATTGCCAAATAGGTACATCTCGTCAAATTCCTGGCTGGCAACAACGATAGCGTTTTGTATGTTTACATTATTAGCAACAATGTGGTTCGCTATGTCGATTCCGATCAATCCGCCTATGAATCCAGCGTCGATGTCAAAGCCGTAAGCGTCTTTTGCCTTGACTTCTTCAATTATTCTGGAGGAACATGGAAAAGTGGATTTCTTCATTGTCAATGCATTGCAATAGATCACAAGGTCAATGTTTCTCGGGTTTACCCTGGAATCGCTTAAGGCAGCCTTTGTCGCTTTGGCAGCCATATAGAACTCCGTCTCCTTATGGTCTGCAACATGGATCTCTTTGATTCCATGGTCTTGAATTATGTCGTCAGGGTCAAGGTGGTAAACCTGAGCAATCTCCTCGACCTTGATCTTCTTCTTTGGATAATAGACTCCGCTACCCTTGATTCCTGTAATTCCTCCTATAGGCATGATTCTAATTTCCTAACCAGTCTATTTATAGTTTTTGTTTTCACTTATTAATACGGAACTAAGAGCTGAGATATCAGAAATGCACCATTTATCATAAAACTACAAAAAAGACAAATGAAGAAATAGTCTATATTCTCATTTGCAATTCCAGAAAGATTTTATACGCAGCCTGCAAAATAGCGAAAAGTTATTTAATAGGCATAACACATTGATTTTGATATTGTGAAATAAGGTGTTTAAGAAATGCGTTTCATCCAAAAAATCCCAATAAACCGATTTGTTGATATAACAAAAACTTTCATGGCAAAATCCAACTAAAATGAACCTTACGCTGATTGCAGGAGCTGTCATCATTTATCTTCTCCTGATGTTCTTTGTGAACAGGATATTCGAGAAATTTTTCAGGATGTTCTTCTTAATAAGCACTATCTTATTCTTTCTTGCGCTTATGTATATCGTATTGAAAGGCAGTTAATCAGCTTTGCACTTTTATTAACCCTATTTATGTGCAATCGGTATTTCTGCACGTTTTTCAAAATCAAGCTCAATTCCAATTTCCAGCGACGCCTGAATCAGAACGCAAAGGTTGTGAGCCAAGCATTTTGCCAAGATTATCATTTTTATTAACAAAACAATAACCTTCAAAAGAAGGAAAAATTGCTAAAGAAACATCAATTAGATTCAGATGATTTTGAAGAAAATTTGGAAGCTTAATCAAATACAAAGATTTTTAATTAACATTCATCATTTTATAGTAGTATATACTAGAGAATAGAAATATTTAAATACTTGTTCTTACAAACAAATTCTGTGTTATTTCCAGACCAGGAGATAATACGCTTAGAGTAATTGTATTACAATTTTTATTTTTTAAAGAATATTGAGTCGATTTTTTGGGCTGGACATGCTAATTTCTTCAATTCGTCTATCTTCTCTAAGCTTAGTTTACTATGCTCGACAAGGAAATCATCTTCTGTTATATACTTTTGGTCAATCGGTTCAAAAAATTTTACGCAACCTCCTAATTCACAAGATTTATCCAGAGCCATGCTAAATAGTTGAGATTCCTCGAGAACATCCTTTGACTTATTGGAAAAAGGTCCTTGACTGTCTGGAAAGAAGAAAAAAATGGGGTGTGGATATTTGTGAGAAACATCAAGTAATATATTACGAGAAGGTTTGATTTGTCTTAACCAACTTGGGCCAATAAAGGTTGTTTGAAACTTTTTTTCATCAAAATTTAGCTTTTGAACCATATCTTTGTTCAAATAAAATCCATTTTTTAAGCATTGAATATCAATATACTTACAGATTATATCGGCTGCACTAATAGCATAATTTGCTTGGTCCCCTTTAAAAATAAAGCGCGTTGAATCAGTTCTTATGACACTTTTTATGGCTTCGCTTGGTCTTAGGCCAGGACAATGGTCCATTAGATATGTCTGCTCTACTTTGGAATGCAAAGAATTTATGAATGCATAACAACAAAGAGCGGGATATGGGCCTTCTACCAAATCAAGAAATTCTACTGGTGTTTTTCTTTCTAATTGTTCTTCCCAATATATCCCTATTAACTGAGTTTTTTCAGAATTTGATTGTGGGACAAAGTATGAATAGTATATATCAATAAAGCCGATATGGGGGATTAATTTTTCAGCAACTAATGGAATTATATCTATGCCTGCACCATGAAAAATAGATAATAAGTCACTGCCTTTATATATAGTCCTACTCCGAGAAAATCCATTTGATTTAAAACATTCATCCATTACTTTATTATACTCAGATGCGAACATTTTATAATCTGTGATTGTAACACCTATTCCAAGAAGGGCTTTAAAATCGGGCTGTAGCACTTCATCTAACTTTACTTGCTCTAAATTTTGCTCCTTAATAATAACTTGGGGTTTCTTTCGTAGAACTCTTCGTGAATCAAAAGCTACAATCCTCATATTATATCGAAGATTTCTTAATATTTAAATAACTTATGTAGAATATCGGAAGGTATTTATTTATGTGCAAACACCATTAATAAAAATACAGAAAATAATTAATGTACAAATCCAGTTAATCAAAATGTTTATATACACATTCCCACAAAGTTCTGAAAAGAGGTGAAGAGATGAGTGTATTTGGCAAGCTGGCATTCTGGAAGAAAAAAGACGACCTAGACGATATTGGCAAGGACTTAGGCATGGGAAAAGACCTTGGCCTTGACATAAGCACAGGCCCTTCGCCTGATTTGGGGATGGGGATAGATGCCGGAACGCAAATGCAGCAGCCATTCCAGAAATACCCTTCTTATCAGCAGCAAACTTTCCAGCAACCATCTTATGCCAACGACAGCTACATAGCTTCAAAGAACCTTGAGGTCATATCGAGCAAGCTGGATGCGCTGAAAGCGTCGCTTGACAGCATAAACCAAAGGCTTACCAACATAGAAGCAATGGCCAGGGGCGAGCAAGAGGAAGGCAGAAAGAGAAGGTATTATTGAAAAGATTTTTATAGGCGCATTCTTGGTTTTATCCTTATGATTAAAAAAAGTAAATTTGTATTCATTACAGCTATATTTGTCATTCTCCTGGATCAATTTGCCAAATTGTTGGTTATGAGTTATCTCCAATTGAACCAGTCACTTCCCATAATCAAGAATTTTCTCCATTTAACTCACATAACAAACACAGGCTCTGCATTTGGCTTGCTTAAAGGGTTTAATCTTGCATTGATTGCGGTATCCTTTATTGTAATTCTTGTGATTTTCCACTATGTGAAAAGAATCAAGCAGAGCGAAAGATTGCTGCAGTTTGCCGTTGGATTGCTGCTAGGCGGCACGATTGGAAATGTTATAGACAGGATTTTTTATGGGCATGTAATAGACTTCATAGACTTCAGGGTGTGGCCTGTCTTTAATTTTGCAGACAGCGCCATAACTGTGAGCGTCATCTTGCTTGTATTGATTTTTTGGAAGGAATAGTCAAGGCACGCAAGTATCAGCTTCAAAGCCTTTTGAAACAGCCTCTTCCTTAGAATTAAACCAGATTCTGTTTGATTTTTTTATCCTCTTTGCCCAGTCGCATTTTGGGACGTGAAATTTGTTGGCTTTCTTGCTGGCAACAAGCTTGCCCGGCGTGAATTTCCTCTCAACTTTCATTTCTTCTTTTAACTCTTCTTTCGATTCTTCCTTTACAATTTTTTGGACTTCCTCCTTCATTTCGTGCTTTTCTTCAGCTGAAGCTTCCAGATTACTGATGACTGGGGTGTATCCCTCATTTTTATCCGGAGTTTCAATTATCCGTTCTTCACCCATCCCCTGCAGGTTTAACAAAACCATGATGAGCCCGATTATTGAGAACAAAACCGCAACCAGGTGAGCAGCACCAAACGATTTTGTGGCAGAATAAATAAAAAACATATCAACCAAGATGAATGCCAGCACAGCGCCAATCACATTCCATCCCCACTGCCTGTCATTATAAACAGCAAACATGCCAAAAACCAGAAGGAGCATAAACATCACCAGCACACTCAGTTCAAATACGAATGCAATATTTTCCAGGTCAAAAACAGCCAAGATTAAGCCAATTATTACAAAAAGAAGAACTAAGTTCATTGCAGAGAAGCTTAAGCTTTGCTTTCCCATCGGCAAAAGGTTTTAATCCGGATATTTAAAGATTTCTATGGGCCAGTGGTAATTCAAATCAGAACTCTTCAAATTCGTCAAGCTGCTTAAGGTAGCCCTTTTTCTTAAGAAAAATCAGCTGAGTCGGGGTGTACTTGTAGATTATGTCGCCTTTCTCGTCTCCGCTGTACTCCCATGGCTCAACAATGACTATATCTCCTTCCCTCACCCATAACTTCCTTGTAAGCCTTCCAGGTATCCTGCATATTCTAGTTTTGCCGTCCAAGCACTTTACGCGCATTCGGGAGCCGCCAAGCCTTTGTTCTATTGAGCCAAAGCTTTGCTTGCCCCTTGGGAGGTTAATCCTGGAGATCTCCTGTTGAAACTTCTCTTGCTTTTCCTGCTCCTCTTTCTTTTTGCTCATTCAACTACTCAATTGGAGGTTTGTTTATATATCTTTCTGCAGAGCCGCAGGATCAATTCAAATGTCAATTTCATAAAACAGCAAAACACAAATTTATAAATAGTGTGGATATACCAAACACAATGAAAAGCCTGAGGATTCCCAAGGAAAGCACTTTTATAGGCCCTGCTTTGCTTTGGAAAAGGATAGCCGCTTTCTTCATAGACATTGCAGTAATTAACATAGTTGTGTTGTTCCCTTTTAGAAGACTGTTGCAGGGCATGATACCCAAGGATTATTCATTCTCAGAGGCGTATAAGCTGCTAAGCAGCAGCACAAATTATACAGGATTCATAACATCACTTTTTTTCGCCATATCTGTCCTGATAATCATGTATTTCATATTGCTGGAGAGGAAAATGGGCCAAACGATAGGCAAGACTATTATGAAAATTTATGTAGTGAGCGATTTAAAGAGCTTAAAGGCATGGCAATTGATGGTACGGAACCTTATGTTCATACCAATATTTCCTTTCGTTGTATTGCTGATCCTTGACCCGCTGTTCATGATTTTTACAAAAACAAACCAGAGGCTGAGTGAGATACTGAGCAAGACAAGCGTCGTTGAAAAATTTAGTTTAGGGCAATAATTTAATATATTGGGAGGTGTGGTCAAAAATGGCAACTGAACAAAAAGCATTTTTGTTAAGAGTGGATGTATTGTCCAACAACATCCAGACCTCAATGAAAACTCAGAATGTTACGCCACAAGAGGCCATTGGCTTTTTGGAAATGGCGAAAGACCAGATACTTGATAACTTAAAGCAAGGCAGAAAAGACATGTTTCAGGCATTCAAGAAAGAAGGCGAGCAATAAATGGCTAAGCTTACAGACGGCTATGATAGGCAAGGCGGAGACAGCACAGGTCCAAATTTCAGATGGGGCTATGCCATTTTTGTCTTATTTCTGTTGGTTGTGCTGGGATTCATGGCTGTTGCTGTGATTTCGTTGTTTGTGGGCATTGATGTTGAAAATCTTGCCGGCAATGTTGCATTAATCCCGATAAGCGGTGTTATCGCAGGGGACGATTCAGATTATTTGTTTGAAAGCGTTACAGCATCGCAAGAAACAGTTGAATTTATCGAGAAAGCTGACAAAAACCCGTCAATCAAAGCAATCATATTGGAGATAAACAGCCCAGGCGGCTCAGCTGTTGCATCTGAGGAGATAGCAAATGCCGTCAGGAAAACAAACAAGACGACTGTTGCGTGGATAAGGGAAGTTGGCGCTTCAGGCGCTTATTGGATTGCTTCATCCTCTGACCATATAGTTGCTGACAGGGTTTCAATAACAGGATCCATTGGAGTCATTGCTTCCTATCTGGAATTCGCCGGTTTCTTAGACGACCACAATATCACATACCAAAGGCTGGTATCGGGAAAATACAAGGATATAGGGAGCCCTTTCAAGGAGATGACTGATGAGGAAAGGATGGTATTCCAGGAGAGCCTGGATGACATAAGGGATTATTTCGTCAGCGAAGTGGCAAAGAACAGGAATTTGAATAAAAAGGATGTCGACAAGATTGCGAATGGGCTTTTTTATCTTGGCTCCCAGGCAAAAGATCTGGGATTGGTGGATGAGCTGGGCGGCAAAGACCAGGTCATAAGCTTTATAGAGAAGAAAGAGGGGATAGAAGCTGAGATTGTCGAATACAAAAAAGAAAAAACTCTGTTTGACATTTTGAGCGATGTCATGGGAAAGCAGTCCTTTTTTATCGGCAAAGGGATTGGAAACTCATTATTTGAAAGAAAAGCCACGACAAGCATAAGCATAACCACATAAGATTATGTACAAGCATTTATTTAAGCTGATAAGGATAATAGCAGGAGTAATCTTAATAATAATCGGCGTGATTTCTGGATTTATACCGATAGTTCAGGGCTGGCTTTTAATTTTGGCAGGGCTTCTAGTGATTGGTGTGAAGAAAAGCACCATAAAAAAGTGGCTTGCAAAAATTAAGAAATGGTTTAAAGGCAATTCTCCAAGAAAATCTTAAATATATGGCTGAATGACCGTTGAAAATGAAAAAAAGAGTGAAGCTATTTTTTATTATTTTTATTGTTTTATCTTTTCAAGTCAATTCTAACGCAGACCTTGAGGCAAATGACTTGTTCAGGGGCGCTGAAGAAATTAATGCGGTAGTCATACTTAAGAAAGGCTATGAAGGTAAGGAAAAAGAAAAAATTTTCCAAGATTTAAAGGTAAAGAGTTATGGCAACAGGCTGCAGGTTAATGAAATTCAAGATTCTGGCTTAGATTTTGATTTGGAATTGAAAAATTCTTACACAACCTTGAACGCATTTTCTGGCAAGATAAGGAAATCCAGCTATCAAAAGCTAAAAAATAACCCCTATATTGAAAGAATAGTTAAAGACAACATAAGGAGCTTTGCTTTGGATTCAAGTGTTCTTCAAGTTAATGCAACAAATGCGTGGCGCCTGATTTACAATGGGACTAATGTGACTGGAAAAGGTGAAAGCATCTGCGTAATTGACAGCGGGATTGATTATACCCATGAAAGCCTAGGCGCTTGCACCACCAGTCAGTTTTTGGCAGGTGCCTGCAGTAAAGTTATAGCCGGATATGATTTCAAGAATCTTGACAATGATCCTATTGATGATCAAGGCCATGGCAGCCACGTTTCCGGCATCATAGCATCTGCAAACCAGATTTTTAAAGGGATTGCTCCGGAATCGACATTGATAGCCATGAAAGTGTGCGACAATTCCGCAGGGGGAAATTGTCTGGACAGCGACATAATTGCGGCCATTGACTGGTGCATATATAATGCCTCAAAATTCAATATTTCTGTCATAAGCATGAGCCTGGGCAGCGCTCAATTGTTCTCTTCTTATTGCGATGATGAAGGCACAGAAGCTGGATTTAAGATTGCAGTTGACAAAGCAGTCGCAAACAATATTTCTGTGATTGCGGCTTCGGGGAATGACGGAAGCTCTTCTCAAATTTCATCTCCGGCTTGCCTGAAAAGCGCAACTTCAGTTGGCTCGGTATCAAAGCTAGATGGAATATCAAGCTTCAGCAACAGGAACACAATAACTGATTTTCTTGCTCCAGGAGAGTCAATAAAATCCACTGTTCCTAAAAGCGGCTGTATTTTGTGCGATGCGAGCGGCTACTTGACACTTTCTGGAACTTCAATGTCAACACCGCATGTTGCAGGTGCTTTTGCATTGCTGCATCAGTACAGAAAATTAGAGCAAAACTCAATCTTAATGCCAGCAGAAATCCAGGATTACTTGAATGATACAGGCAAGCAAATAGAGGACACTGGAAGCGGCTTAACTTTTCCAAGAATAAACATTTATCCAGCCTTATTGCTCACTGACATAATTCCGCCTAACATAACTTCATTTTATCCGGAGTTGTTAAACACAAGCATCAATGAGCCAAGCAATCTAACATTCAATATAACAGCAAACGAGGTTAATGATGATCAAATTGCATTTGCTTGGTATCTAAATGGAAGCTTAGAATCCACTGCAAGCAGTTTTACCTTTGCTGGTAATTTCACATCAGCAGGGCACTACAACATTACGGTAAAGGTGTTTGACAGCAGCGCTGCAACTTCATTGACTTGGAATCTAACTGTCAATAACACCAATATTGCTCCGAATGTAACCTCGGTGATAGTGTCAAGCTCTGACCATTTAAACAGGACAAACGGGTCTTTGCTCGCTTCATGGAGTTACAGTGATTTCGATAATGATAATATTATTCTGAATGAAACATTTTGGTTTATGAATAATACTCTGATAGATGAGCACAAAAATAAAACTTTGATAAGCCATGAGAATACAACAAAGCTTGAGAACTGGACTTTCAGCGTCAGGGTCTTTGATGGCGCGGACTGGAGCGAGTTTGCCAACAGCTCAGCAATCAGAATTGAAAACGCAATTCCGTCGATTAATGTGGTTAACTCCTTGATTAGCATAGAAGAAACGCAGCTTGCAAATATTTCAGTGAATGCAACGGACTTGGACGGGGATTCTTTGAACATCACTTCTAACAATAGCGAATTCAAATTAGAGGGAGATAATTTGATTTGGAATACAAATCTGACAAGCAGCGGCATTTATGAGGTGAACATAACTGCAGATGACGGCTATTCCACCGAGTCTGCAACTGCCACGGTCATCGTTTCCGATGCCAGAGACTCCGACAATGACGGCAATCCTGACTTTAATGATAGCGATGACGACAATGATGGGATTATAGACGACAATGACTTTTTGCATGGAAATTTGTCATCAGTCAATACGACTCTTTCACTGGGCATTACTATCAACAATATCTCAAATTTATCAGGCTCTTTCAACGGCACTTTCTTGGTTCAGGTCACAAACGGCAGTGATTTGCTGATTGAATTCAATTTCACCTTCAACTCCTCGAATAGGCTTGACTTGGGAAATGTGACCATAAATTCAACATCAAATGGCAGCAGTGCAATCTCAATCAAGGGCACCATCAATCTCCTTAATGCAACCAAAACTTTTTTCCTGGAAAAAATGAACTCCAGCGTGAAGTCTGTGTGCATAAAAGATGCAAATGCTGGGTTTGATTCCATAAGCCCTGCATGCGATTCATCAAATGAGACTCTTGTCTTGTGCAATAATTCAAGCAGCGGGCAATACTCTTGTTTTGACACAGGCACAAGGTACAGGATAAATGGATTAAGGCATTCTGCCGTCAAGGAGCTCTGCAGGGACAATGATGGTGATGGTTTTGGCTCCGGCTGCGCTGCTGGCGACGACTGCAATGATGGTGATGCATCCAAAACAACTGATTGTTCAAGCCCCAGTTCCGGAAGCAGCGGCTCGGGAGGCAGTTCAGGTGGTGGTGGCGGAGGTGGGGGAGGAGGCAGCTTTGGCTATGTCTGCAACATGGATTGGCAGTGTGGTGAATGGTCAGGCTGCATAAATGGATTTCAGGCAAGAGAATGCAGTTTTGTAAAAGTGCCGCAGCATGTGCAGCAAAATGCGTGCCCTGTTATTGACGATAAGCCTCAAGCAAGCAAGAGTTGTGAAGCTCCAAAGCCTTTAGCATTAGCGTCTGAAACATGTGATGATGGCATAAAAAATCAGGATGAAGAAGGGATTGACTGCGGCGGCTTATGCATGCAATGTGAAATCGATTCGGCTTCACCAGCGAATGTGTCTGCAGTGATTAATGCGACTGCCAAAGAGTATTTAGGGCAGCCAACAGGGTTCGCAGTACGGGATTTTATTGGCAAAAAGAGCAGCATAATCATAGCCGCAATTGTCGTTTTTGTTATAGGAATCATTATTTTATTTGTAAGGATTGAGTACTATAAAAAGTGATCCACAAACAATAAAGTTTAAATAATAGTTTGCTAAGTTGTTGCATAGAAAGAGATTTGTAAATGGTGTGGTAATGGCAGACAACAAAGTGAATATTTTTGAAATTGTGCTGTTAGTTGTGGGCTTAGGAGCCGCATTTCTTGGATTTCAGCTTATCAATCAGGCTTTCAGGCACGAGAATGGGCAGCTGAGCTGGCTGATGATAATTGCTATTTTCAGCTGGCTGACCTTGTTGGTGCTGTTCATTATGCTCAGCCTGATGGTCGAAATGTCCAGAAGGGAATTAAACCAGACTAAAGAGCTGATAGGCCTGCTTTCCCAGGGCAAAAAGAAGAAATAATCAGTTATTTAACAGTTATCGCCAGAAGCTGCATTTTCTCTATGTCGCCTAAGTCAACCAATGGCTTGGAAAATTTCTCGTAATCATCAAGGATTCTATTGCATGCTGTGTTTACCCAGCACTGTATGAAAGGAAAGTTCTCGATTTGGCCAAAATCCAGCGTGTCAAACGCAAAGATGTAGCAATTCTTGTCCTTTAGCGTATTCTTCAATTCGATTGCTTTCCTGAAATTATTCTGGCCCGGCTTTAATGAAACCAAGAAACCGATCTCGTTTGCCTCCAAAAATTTCATATAAGCTGCTTTTCGTTTCCTGTTGTACCTTTCAACTTCAGCCCTGTCTATCCTTGATAGCTCAGCGCTTATGAGGTCGTAACAGAAGACTTCCTTTTTTATGTTCAATGCGATTCCCAAAGGGTGAAACTTGCCTGTTCCGATGTAAAGGAATGCATCAACATCATTCTTTAAATTATCAGCAGCGCCATAATCACAGCCAAGCAGCTGGCCTTCATATTTCTGCCTAATTTTGCCTACAACCACCATTTTCCCATTTTTCTCAAGGTAATCCTTTATTTGGTCTATAAAATCAAGGAACTGCACTGTTGTAGATAACCCAATTCTTTTGGGCAATAGGCTGGCATCCAGATTAGAAAGATTTATTTTTCCCTTATACCTGCCTTCAACCATCATTATTTTCATGGAACTTAGGTTTTATAGTGCTGTATTTAAAGTTTTTTAGTGAATGACTGCAAGGCTTGAATGAAAAGATAAGTTACCACATTTAAGTATAAACACTTGTTTTTAAAGATAAAGTGAAATTTTAGATTGATGGCCGAGCTAAAGAGGGTACTTGGATTTTGGGTTACATTGTCGCTTGCAATCTCTTCCATCATGGGCACAGGTCTGTTCTTTGGCATGGGAATAGCCTCAAGGTATTCCGGCAACGCATCAATTCTTGCATGGGTTATAATGAGCATTGTTGCCATCTACATCAGCATGTATTTTGCTGAGCTTGTTTCTATGTATCCCATGGCAGGGGGAGTATATGAATTCAGCAAGCACGCTTACAGCAGATTCTTGTCGTTCCTGATGGGATGGATTGCGTGGCTTGTCGGCAACTTGACAACAGCCTTGCTTATTGTAGCAGCAATTGACTATCTGGTTCCTGATCCTTCTCTGGCGCTCTTAAAGATAGGGATTAGCATCGGTTTCATATTGCTGCTGAACACAGTTGCATTCTATGGCATTGAATTGAGTGCCATCTCCCTTGTCGTATTTGCGTTCATTTCAATTAGTGTTTTAGCCTCGATAATTATCCCAGGGCTGTTTTTCATAACTCCTGAGAAATACAGCCCTTTTTTTATAAGTGGTGCAGCTTCCATGCTTGTTACAATGTTTTTGATAGCAGAGAGCTACTTCGGCTGGGAAAGCGCAACTTATCTTGCAGAGGAAACCAAAGATGCCCAACGGATAATACCCATCGCCATAATCCTTGGTACTGTCATTGTCGGGATTCTTGGAATTTTAGTAACAGCAGTTTCTCTTGGAATAATCCCCTGGGAGATATTGGCTTTGTCTGATGCTCCGCTTTCAATGGTATCAGAACGCATTTTCAGCAATTTTGGCGTAAACGTCATAAATATCGGAATATTTGCTGCCCTGATCGGTTCGGCCGCCAGTGGGATAATAACAATGCCAAGGCTGATTCTCGCGCTGGCAAGGGACAAGCTTTTCATAGCGCAACTAAGCACCATTCATGAAAAATACAAGACTCCGCACAAGGCAATAATTTTCCAGACAATTGTTTCCCTTCTGGTTTTCGGGATGACATTTGGGAGGTACAGGCAGCTGCTGAGCCTGCTGCTTCCTCTTGGGCTATTGATGTATTTCGCGATTGTGCTTGCAGTGCCAATTTTACGGTTTAAAGAGCCAAATTTACCGCGAAAATTCAAAGTTCCCTTCCTGGCTATTGGATCCCTTATTTTAATGGCCCTCCTGATTGGAATCACAATTGCATGGGCTCAAACTGATCCAACTGCAGTCAATACTCTTAAGCTGGGGCTTTCACTTATAATTGTCGGTGTTCCAATATATTTCCTGCTTAAGATGTATTATGATCCCAGCGCTATCATAAGCATTAATAATTCGCTCGCTTACATAACACTTCTGACTGAAAAAATAATACTTCCAAAGAGCACAAGAGAAGAGATATTAGCTTTATTGGGGGACATCAGCAACAAGAAAGTCCTTGAATTTGGCTGCTCTGTTGGAACCCTCACCATGCACCTCGCAGAGTCTGTCAAGCCAGGCGGAAAAGTTTATGCTACTGATCTTGCAACAAGGGACCTGGCCATAACAAGGAGAAGGCTAAAGAAAAGAGGACATAGCCATGTTATTGTTGTGCACGATGAACATCAGGTCAACAGGGTGCATCCCTCGATACCCAATGTTGATGCGATAGTCAGCATAGGAATGATGGGGTATCTCCAGGACGTCAAAAAGGTGCTGAGAGAAATGCGCGACCTGCTGCCCTACGGAGGCAAAATAGTTTTTGTAGACTATGCCGATTTCTTTAAGGTGATTCCAAACGTCGCCTGGCTGTCAAACGACAAGGTGATTGAGCAGATTTTCAGGAGCGCCGGCTTCTCTGTATTTGTCACAAGAAAAAAAGGATTGTTCTGGAATTATGTCTATGTTTATGGGATCAAGTTCCATGAAAATGTGCCATATATTTGATTCAGTTACAATCTGATTATCTATCCAGGATGTAAAGTGATTTATCAACCAACAAGGATAGCCCTTTTGGTTCAAGTATTTAGACCAGACACCTAATTGGAACTTTAAACACTAGAAGATAGCCCACCAAAAAAGTGCTTAGGGGATTTTTATTGGTCTGTGCTTTGTGTGGTCTTTTATGAACGTTTCCCAGATTCCGCAGTTTTATTTTGTATGATTATATTCAAAGTTTATTTATTTCTGCCGCAATTTCATCTATCTGTTTTTGCTGAGAGAGTAATGTTTTGTTCATCTGCTCTATTTGTTTTTGTTGTTGCTTGACTACTTCTACAAGATAGAAACCAATCATCTCGTAATTTACTGACTCTGGTGTAGAGTTTTTGTTATATACCACCAGATTCTTCAAGCCCAATTCATCAAGCTCTTCAGCTATGTAGCCATATCCTGAAGCATCGCTATTCTTGCTATTATATACTACCGGCCTTGCTTTTAAAATTAGGGAAAAATTATCTATCATTGTTCGAATATTAGTTTTGTAGCGTCTTGAGGATGTTAGATATGATATCAAACCACTACTAGAATCATATTTCAGACTTTGCCCGGTTGGTGAAGGAGAGCCTTCGAGGGAGGGCAAATACGCATTGGTTTGGCCAGCTGTCACTGCTGGCTTAATTTGAAATCGCGATGCGTAAACTCCGGGAGACGTTTCTTCAATAAGCCTAAAGCCCTGAGTGCCATCATCGGCTGATAAAATCCAATTTTTTCCAGTAGCTCCTGGGTTTAATAAAACCTCTGCCTGAACGCCCGCATTTTCCACAACGACTCCAGGAGTTGCTCCGGGTCCTCCTGCCGCAGTGTTGTACAAAACATGCAATTTTTTCTGTGGAGTATCAGTTCCGACACCAACATCTCCAGCGCCGCTAACGTATAAGTCTGTGGTATATGAGACAGGAGCTCCCGGCAAGCTGGTGACGGTATTGTCAACTCTCCCTATTTCAAAATCTTGGCTGCTTAAGCGCCAGATTCCCGCCTCTCTTCCAGCATATTTGATTAGTCCTACTCTCTTACTTGCACCTGAGTCAACAATTATACCTCTTGAATCTCCTTTAGTATATATCACACCATTAACTTGAAGCTTTTCATTCGGAGTTGACGTTCCAATCCCTACGTTATCATTGACTGTGTCAGTCACATAGACACTTGTCCCGCTTTTCGTCCATCCGTTTGAGCCTCCGCCTCCAGCGGCTGCTGTTGTCTGCAGCGTGCCGTCTGGAAACATAATTCCATCAGTTCCGGGTACTCCCCCTAAATGGAGTTTTGCGCCTGGGCTTGTGGTTCCAATGCCGACATTGCCGGAAGTTGCCTTTATCACCAATGGTTTTGTTGTTCCTATTGGGGCCAATGTAATGTCGCCTGCGCTTGATGTGATAAGTGCATCTGTACCGTCATGACCCATTCCGATATATTTTGAACCTGTACTTTCATCATATACAAGAAATCCTACTCCGCCAAAGTTGCCAAGCAATGCTCTATCCGTATTTGTGCCAAACCCAATCGTATTAGGGTTCGCATGCCCATAGATGTATCCTCTTTGCGTTGTTCCCCCTACATCCGAGAAACGTAAAACTCCGTTGGTTCGCGCATCACCATTAACATCCAATTTCGCCCCAGGACTTATCGTTCCAATTCCAACATCTCCGTCCGCATCAATAATTAATCTGCTTGTGTCAATTCCTGTGCTGCCATCGTAAATTGAAAATTTGCCTGCGCCTCCTAAACCACCGGCAGTGCCTGATGATACCAGAGCATATTTTCTTCCTCCGGCTTCTGTGTTTTGTATATCAATATGAGCTTCGTTGCTGTTCTGCACTAAAATTAGGTCAGCCCCGTTATTTTGCAAAGTGCTGCTTGCTGCCCAGTTAGTTCCATCATGCCTCAATGTTTGTGCTGAAGTGCCAGATGGAAGTCCTCCGCTTCCTGCAGTGCTAAGGCATTTCCCGCCAGCCAAATCAGTGCAAACATCTCCTGTTGAATGTATTTGGCCAGTCACGTCCAGTTTCTGCGCAGGGCTTGTTATTCCAATTCCCACTTTTCCAGTTCCGTCAACATATAAATTATCGCTCACATTTAGCTTTCCACTCTCTATTATAACATCGCCTGCATTCACAAATATCGCAATCATCAAAATCAATAGGGCTACCGCTAAGGAAACTTTGATTATTGATGTGAAAAAAGAAAATATAAATTTGCTGACAGCGCTTGTATACTCCACTTTTTGGTTTTTGCGCTGATTTATTTCTTCTTCCATGATTTCACCTCGAAATTTATTTAAATCATAATTTACGGATTTCCATTTTGGGTTAATGCGCCCTTCAATCGAAAATTGCCGGATTCGTCAAAGTAAGATATCACATTCCCTGTTGAGTTTTTTATAATCAAGTCGTTGCTCGAGTCTTCTGGAGCCAATATCTCCTGATTTTCAATTAAGTTTCCACTTATCACCATGTTTCCAGTAACCAAGTCCACTATTGCGACGTTATTGCCGCTTCTGTCCTTGAAAATAAATTCGTCGTTATCTGTTGCTTGCGGGGCCATGCCTTGCTGAAGTGTTCCTTTTAAAATGACGTTGCCATCATCCTTGAATGACAGGGCATTTGACAGCGGGTTTTTCATCAAGAGAGGAGGCAGTTTTAAACAGCCAGTCCAGCATTCCTGGGCAATGCAATTGCCGTCAAATGCAGCGTAATGGCTGCCGAATCCGATTCCATCACAGCACGATGCTACCGAATCGCAAGTGCATGCATCAATTTCAGAATTTTCCGGAAGATAACTATTTTGATTTAGGTAGTTGCAGCCAATGTAGCATCCAGGATCAGCTTCATCAGCCAATAAATCAGTGTCATCATCAAGTGTGTTTTCGCATTGCCCTTCCACAGGATTGACATAGATGATTCCATTTGCCTTTCTAAGCTGATTGATGCCCGGGCTTAGGTTTCCTGTGATATTTGCCTGAAGAAACTTGATATATTCGTTGCCTGTGTAATTTACTATCAGCTCCCTATTTCCAATTATTGATATGTTGTAAGGAACGCCATTAATCTCTCTTGGCAGGCTGAAAGTCCTTACATATCCATCATTGACTGTTGTCGCAATCTCGAGCTCACGATAGGCAAATTCTGCGATGTCCTGTGCAATCTGCAGATTTTCCTCGTCTTTAGCCTCAAGAACCCTTGAGCTCGTGACTGCAAAAAAACCAACTATCACTAAAAGCATGAAAGAACTCAAAACAACGAATTCAACTGCTGATTGTGACTTGATTGAAGGTTTCACTTTATTTTTTATTTTGTGCTCATTTATATTGTTGTAATGGCCACAGAATTTTGATTTATTGCTTCCACTTTGACTTTTTGAAGACCTTGTTGTGCAAGAGCCGGGACTGAGCATATATTGGCATTGCAGTTTGAGCCAGAAGTTGTGATATTGACTGCTGAAATGAATAGGATTTCTGATATGCCGGAAGCGGATGAAACATTAAAAACCAGCTCTTTTCCGTCGATAATTACTACGCTCCTGACATTGTCCGGTATATTAAGCTCCAGCATTGTCTTTGACCCTTCACCTGAGTAAAAGATGGACTCTGCCGCATCAACAATGTCCTTGCCTATTTTCACAACCTGTGAATCTTTTATTTCATCGCTTGATTCCTTTGAATAGCTGAAGAAGAGGTATGCTGATGGCACTATAACTGCAAAAGTCAGGGCTACAATAAGCAAATACTCTAAAGAGGATTGTCCCTTCATCCTATGAGATTCTGCCATTTATCTTACCGTTTACAGTATGGGAAGGTTTTGTTGGTGTGTTTATCGCATAATATGTGAATGATATCTTTAATTCTATTCTTTCCCGAGGCAGGTAACCGCCTTGGCTGCACCCGGTGAACACTAATTCCTGCTCTGTTCCGTGCACCCAGTCAAAATTAGTTGAAGGAAGAGTGCATGATATAGGTGGTGAAGCGTCGTTAGTTAAGAGAACAGAGGTGAATTTCACATTTTCGCCTAAATTATTGAGAAGCTTAACCCTGATATCATTTGTTGGGGAAGATGTCATGCTGAAATCAAGGCATTTAAATTGAGAAGTGAAAGTGCATTTCTGGGGGAGATACTTGTTGAAATCAAAAACTCCGAAAGAGTACAAGGCTCCTACTGTCAGGGCAATCGCAAAAAAAGCCCAGACATAGGTTGTAAGGTATTCCAGTGATGCCTGCGATTTCAAGCTAGGCAGCAATTTTGCAATTCTAGAGTGCTTCCTGTGCATATTCAACCTCTTTTTGCCTAAAAAATAAAGAATAGTGTATATAAAATTTATGTTTTATTTTTGGAAATTATTACGTTAAGTGCTATTTTGGACATAGCAGAATGATATCAATCGGCTGCTCATCTTGATCAAACAACTGTCCCATACGCTTCCCCTATTGCGATATGCCCAAAATTGGGGGTGCTGCCCAAAAGATAAAAATCCAAATCAAAGATTATTTTTTCCTTTTCTCCAACAGTTAATCCTATTTCTTCGAAGTTGCATTCATCCCACTTTAGGTCTATCAGGTTTCCAGACGGTATCATTATTGGAAAAGCATTCGGTGATTCAAGCGAACAGGGGTAATAAAAATTGTCATTCCTCAATTTAATATTTGTCAATACAATGCGCTCTGGAAGATTGTTCTTAAGCAATAGGCTGAAAGTGTCTCCTGAGCCGCTAATCCTGAAGTCAATGCATTGGAATTCAGGCCCGATTATGCACCTGCTTGGAAGGTTTCTGCTTGGGTTCAAAATATTCAGATATGAGAATGATATCAATATCACAAAAACAAGCAGGATTGCCCATCCATATGTAGTCAGGTACTCCAAGAGTTGCGCTTTAGAGCTTCTTTTTAGCGATTTCATTCCAGGAAAAAGGCAAAAAATAAAAATAATGAGAAAAATAAAGAAAAGTATAAGCCTGTGCTTATACAACTGTGCCGAATGCTTCTCCTATTACTTGCTTTGCATATGTTGCGCCACTGGATACAGTGTTATAATTCACTGTAAATACGACCTTTCCCTTCTCTCCTGCAACCATGCCTGCAGGTCCGGAATTACAGGTTGTCCAAAGATAATCAACAATTTCTGCTGCGCCTACAGTATCTGGAAAGCCGGCAGGAACCACATTGCATGCATATTGGGTGGTGCCTTCACTGGCCAAGGTAATACTTTGTATCACTATAGCTTCGCCAACATTATTCTTCAGCCTGAGATTAAACTCATCAGCTGTGTCATCTATCTGAAAGTCAAGGCATTGAAACTCAGCGCCTACATTGCACCTTGATGGAAGAACCCTGCTTGGCTTCAAAATACCGAAATAAGCCAGAGTTCCTATCATAATCAATATAACTAAGAAAGCCCAACCGTATGTAGTCAAGAATTCCAGAGCGGCTTGAGCTCTAAAACTTTTCTTTAATGCCATTATTCATCACCTTTTTTATAATTAAATCCAAATTATCAACTCGGTTATTTATAAACTTTTCGATTTGAACAGGCAAAAACAGTCATACCAGCCCTACAAAAAGCCCTTTGAGGATTTTCATGAAAAAGAAATAGAAAGCCATGGAGCAAACAACGTATATCGGTATGTACTTGACTCCTCCTTTTATATCACCCTTTTCGACGATGGCTACTATTAGGGAAGAGAATAATGAGATGATAAAAATTGTTATAATGGAGAATATCCTAAAGTCTTCCGGGTCTATTGAAACCTGCTTTAAGACTATGGGCAATGCAGAAACCGCAGATACTCTTTGGGTTGTTACTGCAAGCTTTCCTATAAAGTCCAGGATGATTGTTAGAAGGTTGAATGCAAGCGCGAAAAGCAGCGGGCTTATGACAATGACTATGACTGAAATGAAAATCACATATGCTATTGCAGCAGCTGTCATCTCATCCTTCAAGTCTTTTGTTTCCCTGAGATTGTCAACAATCCTGTCAATCAATTGGGCTACATTGCCTCCGCTTTCGATTTCGCTTACCATCAAATCAACTGTGCGCCGCAGCATGAAAGAATCGTATTTCTCAGAGAGCTCGCTCAGGGCCTTCCTGACATCATATCCTATCATTGCCTGTTTTGAGGCTTTTGCCATCTCGCTTCCCAGAATCTTGAAGCGAGGCTTTACAGATGACCACAGGGCCCTTTCAAAAGTCATGCCTCCCTTGAGGTTTGCCGACAAAAGCTCAAGGAAGTCTGGCAGCTGCTCCTCCATATTCTTTGTCCTGTAATAAATCTGCAGGTCCAGGTAAAAATATACCAGCAAAATGAACAAAATCGCAAAGAATATCTGTATCACAAACCAGCTGACAAAAGAAAGGGCATAGATTAGCAGCAACGAGTATCTCTTAAGGTACGGAAATACGAGAGTTATAAAGATTATTCCCGTCAACAGCGCAGATATATAAAACAAAAAGCCAAAAAACTTGTAAGGCACCTCTGGAAAGCCAGCTTTCAAAAGGTATTTTCTCAGGTTTGGCATGAATCTTTTCGGCACAAAAGCTTTTCCAAACTCTTCGAAAAATATTAGTTTAAGCGCCATGTTACAGATTTACTGCGGGCCTGATTGATTTAAAGAGGCTTATGAATATGAACTCCAATGCCACGATAAAAAATGTGAACACCATCATTGACTTGAAATCAAGCGGAAAGCTGAGGAAGCTTGAGATGACTATGAACATTGAAATTCCAAGGGAAGGGACTATCACTGCGCCGAGCATATAGAATATCACCAAAGTGTTGAGTTTCTTGCCATATTTCTTGATTTCAATCTCCTCCTCTTTAGTTATTTCGCTTAAGACACTTTCCAGCGGCTTTGCAGTGTCTATGCCAAGCTGCAATGCGTTGTTAACGTGAAAAAGCACTTTTCTTAAGTTTTCAGAGGGTGAATATGTCATTGCCTTATTCAAAGCGTCTTCCATTGGCATGCCTGTATCTATGTCGTCGACAATTTCCCTTATGAACTTCGCGGTTATCCCCTTGCTGTTGGCTATTTCTATCAGGGCATTTAAGAGAGGCCTGCCGGAATAGAGCTTTACCAGTAGGTACCTTCCCACAAAAACAACTTCTTTATCAATTTCACGCGCTCTTTTTTTTATCTTTGCCTTGATCTTGATTATGGAGAACTGGAAGAGCAGCATGAGAAGCACAATGAAAATTGGAAACAGCAGGATCAAGGAATAATTCGCTTTTTTGAGGACGAAAAAAAGAAGAATGGTAAATACAATAGAATACATTAATGCCTCTGTCAATCCCTTTCTAACATATTGGGCTGGGGTGTAATGAAAATTGGCCCTTCTTAAATCCTGCTTCAGCAATGGGTAAAAGGAAGCAATCCTATTTAGTAGGCTGATTTGGGACACCCCTTTCTTTCAATATCGGCTTATTCTTGTAGTAATTTGCCATCAAAAGGCCAATCTTGTTTATGTCAGTCAAGTTAACGCTGACCATCCACTTCAGAATCATGATCTTTGTCTTCATTTCTGCATAAATCTCCGAAGCCGACATTCCCGTGTAAAGGTTCAAAGTTTCTATGATTGATATCGGCTCATTCACTATGTCCAAACTGTCTCTTATGGGGTTGAACTGCATCAAAACTCTTGCGTCCCCGTTTGGAAGCACTTCGGCTATCTGCAAAGTTTTTCTTTTTCCGGTTCTCCTGTTGATGTTCTGAACAACAATCAAAGACAGCGCAGATAAGATCTGCTTTGGCAAGTCTATCGGAGGATTTGTAAGCCTGTTGATTGTTTCACGCGCATTGTTGGCGTGAAGTGTGCCATAAACTGAGTGGCCGGTGTGCATCGCCTCGAAAAGGACTTCAGCTTCCTTTTTCTTCCTTATTTCCCCCATAAGAATCCTGTCCGGCCTCATCCTCAAGGAATTTACAACAAGGTCAAGCATATCAATGCCCCCTTTGCCTTCGGGATTTGGAAGTCTTGTCTCCAGTGGAACCCAGTGCAGCACTTGAGGCAGCATCAATTCTCTTGTGTCCTCTATTGAGATTATGCGCTGGTTGGGTGGGAAAAAATTAGCTAGAACATTCAGCATGCTTGTCTTTCCAGATGCTGTTCCTCCGGAAACAACGGTGGACAATTCATGCTGCACGGCCATCCAAATCAATGCTGCCCCTTCATAAGAGATTGTATTCTCCTTAATGAAGTCCGTTATGGTCCATGGCTTTACCGCAAATTTTCTTATGGTTATTGTATTTCCCTTCGATGATATAGGTGTGAGGGTCGCATTAACCCTGTCGCCAGTCTTGAGATGGGCATCCATCAATGGGTTAAGAAGCGTTATTTCCTTGCCGACATCCCTTCCGATTATAGTCGAGTAATGCCTTATCCTTGATTCATTTGTTATCACAACATTGGTCTTAAGCCAGCCGTGCCTCCTATGATAAACCCATACAGGCTCCTTTGCGTTGTTGATGACAATCTCCTCAAGGCTTGTGTCCTTCAAAAGTATGTCTAAGTTGCCCAGCCCAATGTTCTGCTGAAGGATGTAATTGATCAGCATGTCCATTGTTTTCTTGTTTGCATTTGGAAAATACTTAACAAGAAGTTTTTGTATGTTTTGCCTGAATTCTTCCTGGATGTTTACTTGTGAGTCCTCATCTGCATATGTGGTCTCTTCGGCTACAAACTCGTCCCTGATTTTTTCAAGTATCAGCTTGGTTGTTGGGCTTATGTTTGTGATAGAAATCTTATAAATGGGAGTAGCCTCTTCAGGGCTTGTTATTATAGACACATCAATAAGGGTGTCATTAATGTTCAAGACATACGAGTCAATTATTTGCTCACGATTTTTCATTTTGCATTTCCCTTTCCCACGCTTTATGCGGGGATTACCGCAAAGTTTTTATTTTTGCCTGAAGCGCCTTTGCCTCGATATCGTCAGGGGCGAGCCTGAGCGCTTCTTCTATGTCCCTTGTGGCCTCTCCGTATAAACCCTTTTCAATGTTCATCCTTGCGCTGTCATTCCTTTCCTGCAAAAATAATGCCCTTGATAGATGCCCTGATTCCTGACCTTCTTTGTAGGGTGCATTCATTGACGGCTGTCGAGGTCTCATCTCGCTTCTTGGCGCTGGCTGCCTGTTTGACAGCAGCTGCTGCAAATTTATCATCTCATTGTAAATGCTGATAACCCTGTAAACTTCCAAAAGGCGCATGCCTGCAGAATTCTTGTGCTTCAAAAAGCCTTCCGGTATTTGGCTAAACAGCTCAACACACTTATTGTAGCAGGTGATCGCTGATGGTATATCCCCGGCATTAACAGAAATGCCGGCTTTGTCAATTAAATGGAATATTTCCTGAACAAGCATGAACACCCTTTTTATTAAGTCATTGTCTACAGCATTCTTCAATTCCTTATAAAAGACTGAAATCTGCTCGTTGATGACCTTTTTTTCCTCGAAAAATGAGTGAGGGATGGTGTTGCTTAATTCCGTAATCTGTGAATATATCCTAAATGAAACTTCTTTTTTCCCCTCCCTTAATGCAATTCTTGCGCTGCTTATCAAATCATATATCTGGTCTGCTTTCTTTCTGATATCATTCTGGGCATAATTGATGGAAGCGTTAAAATGCCGATTCAATAACAAAAGCTGGTCGTATAATCCTTTGTTCCACTTCAGCTTTTGATCCAAGAGGGCCTGCCATAGCTGGGCGTAAGACTTTTCAACCGAATCCAGATCATTGCTGCCAAGGCTGGATTTTATCGCTTCAAATGATGTGGACGCTGCAGATTCTTCCTTGAATACCTGAGACTCTATGGGCGCTTCAACGTTCACATTCTTCCCGCTTTCCATGCCCAAATCAACTATTTCCCTTTCCAAAAATTCGTCTATGTTCATTTTTTGCTAAAGGTACGAAAGGTATTTTTCCCAAAGTTCATTTACTTTTTCTTTTGGAACTCCCTTCTCCCTGCATTTCTTCAGGAATTGCTCATTTATATGGACCATATTTTCCCGAAGGTACTTTTTCCACATCCCTTCAATGCTTTCATATGGTACATTTTTTGCCTTCGCTTTTTCATAAAACTGCTCTTTCGTGATCAGATTGCTTGTTATCAGCTTGTCCCGCCCTTTCGCTTCTTTTATTCCTTCTTTGTAAATATAAATGTATGGTGTCGTAAACCTGTACTCAATTCCAAAAATCCTTTCCTCAACCAGAAAATCCGCCAAAGACTGGACGGTTTCTAAGGGCAGTTTCAGCTTTTTTGCAGCATTTTCAACTGATATCTTGCCGCTTTTCCTGACCAAATCCAAAAGGTCGTCTGCCACTGTTCTAAGGACAAAGTCTGGCTTCTCATGGACAGCTGATGAATTGCTGCTGAGCTCTTGATTTGCTGAGCTGCTGCTGGCTGTTGCGTTTTCAATGTATCTGTTGCTATCATGCTCAGGCGCCTCAACAGGCTTGTAGAAATCTCCAAAAGGCTCCATTTTTGGCTGAGAGTGAGCGCCTGTGCTTTTGCTTGCGGGCTTAGGGGTATTCGCGAATTCCATGCCGGCATGCTGCTCTGAATCTATGTCCAGGAAAGATATAGAGGGCATCTTGAGATCAAACTTTAGCGCAGCCTGCTCAAATTCTGAAGCGCCAAACTTTTCTTCGTGCATTAATTCTTCTTGCATATTGTTTGCAGGCTGTCCTTTTTGTGATGGGATTGGATGGTAGGGATGTGGAACAGTTGGGTTAGGCTCAGCTGTTTGAGTTTTTTGCCCTGCATCTTCCGGAATTTCTTCGTGCAAAACAGGCAATTCCATGCTTTCCTCTGCACTGCTCCTCTGTTCAATAAGCTTTTTTAGTTTTGACATGACAACTTCATGGTCATCATAGCCAAGATCGTTTTCGTATTCCAATTTCACTCCAATTTTGCGAATTACAAGCCAAATTGGCTGATTTTTAATCCAATGTCATTCCCGTTCTATATTATTTATAAACTTTAGTTATTTTTTATGAGTGGCAACTAACATGTCTTTATTGCCTCTGACAATGATATGTTGTACAGCAAAACACTGTCAAAGTCCAGCTTAAAGTACATAAACTCGTCCCATAATCCTGTTATATTGTAAAGAACCGTGCAATTGTTCAGGAAGGCGTGCCCCCAGTACAAGTAATCTACATAATCTTCATAAGTGTCGCTCGGGCTTATTTTTGTTGGATTGACGAATGATTCAATGCCGCAGCAGCTTGAATTGGCTGTTGAGTTGGTAAACCTGCCCAAGAAATCAGGCGCATTTGAGCTTACCCAGTGAACATATGTTCCATTTCTCAGATGCTCCCTAACAATTGAGGAATTCCAGCCGTTGAATTCAACATTTGAAACTGTTATTTGGTTTGTGTATTCACCGTTTGTGTTGACTAAATAATAAGGATCGTAAAATCCTTCAATGCTAAAGCGAGTGGAAACAATGGCGTTTTTATTCCAGTCTGCAACGCTTGATTTGACTGCAATATTGAATACAAGCTGGGGCTCAATTTCCTTTGATGTCACAGAGCGGACAGAAGCATTTATGAATGTTATTGTTGTATTGACATTCAGTGTGTCTTTTGCCGCTTGTGATATTTTATCACTCCAGTTCCTCAGTGTGTTATCCTCCATTATCGCTTTTCCTGTTATCGAGTCTATAGGGATGTTTCCTATAGTGCCATTAAGCATTACTTCGTAAAATACCGGGTCCAGTTCATTAAGGAACTTTCCAGTCTTGTTCATGTAGAATATAAGAGATTGAACCGCCTTAAAGCCTGAAGACTTAAGGGCTGTCTCAAAATAGCTTCCTTCCAACTCTGATACGTATTCATCAACCGAGCTGATTCTTGCTGTGACTGATTGCTTGTCTTTTTGCAATGAAATGTCTGATTGAGGGGTATAGAGCAAAATGAAGAGAGTGACTATTGTAATTGCAATGAAGGTGAAAAATATTCCCTTCTTTCCCCTTATCACCTTTGCCATGTGAATACCTCCGCTTGGTAAGGCCCCCACATTGTGCTTGTTGTCCTGTTAAGCACTCCAAAAGTGATTTTCTTGGAAACAAGCAATAATTTTGTATTGGCTTTTGACAGGTTATGGCTTGATGTCGCATTCTGGGGATACACCATAAATTTGTTGATCCAGACTTCGTACAGGTATTGCGGCGGAATGATCTCTTTCGAAACGTTTTGAATGAACTTATCAGAGATGTTCAGTTCGCTTCTTGCATAAAGTTCCCCAATCTGCTGAAGCAAGGTGTTGTCCGCATCCTCTATGATTCCTTTGCTCCAAAGTTCGCCTCCAATTCCTGCATAAGGATTGTTCAGATCCCTTATCTTTGTGTTTGATAGATAATTAAGGAAGTCATCAGACAATAAAGCAACCTGAGCTTGCTGCGGGGCAGTGATATAAGAAGATGTCACTAAAAAAACTCCGACCACCAGAATGAACAAGCCTAAAACAGCGTCCAAAATAAAGAAAAAACCCCTCTTTTTAATGTGCATCTTAAACTTAGCCTGTGATTTGTATGTATTTATGCTTTTTGTTTTGGAAGGCTTTGTCCAAAAAATGGGTTAGCAGCATAAGGTCAAATCCTAATTATAGTCACGGACAAGATCTATTGAGCAATAGTTGTCCGTTCGTAATAAGTAAAATGCATGTTTATTGCTCAAATTTTTGTGCCTTTTACTATAATAAGGGTGGATTACTGACAAAGGGGATGTTCCTTACGGGAAATGTCAGTTATATTCAATTTTCTGGCAGCCTTATTATATGAGAAATAATATTGGATAGTCACCGCCCCAGATTTTTGGATAACTTTAAATATATACTATCTAATAAACATCTAATGGAAGCAGATAATAAAATTCATCTAAAATATGCATTAATATACTCTCCAATAATATTTTTATTATCATTGATTACCATAGTGATATTTGGCACAGCAGGTGTTCTTTTTTTTGATGACAATGAAGTCGCTAAAATAATCTTATCTTTTATCGGACAATTATTTGCATTAGCAATATTTTTTTTCTTTAGTTATAAAGCATTAGATAAAGTATCCAAAAAAACCAAATTTTTCAAAGAGAACGTTTGTTGGTGGATTCTTCTGTTCTTCATTATTTTAAATAGACTTTTTATTCTTATTGGATTTATTATTGAAGGAAGGGCAATCTCCCTAGAATTGTTTTTAGATGTATTTTTAGGCGAATCTATTGGGCTAATTTTGATTTTTACGCCAGGAATAGTTTCTGACTTATATAGAAGAAAAAATAAAGTTAGGGAATATGTAAAAACAGAGACTCCAATACGATTTTTTAAAGCATCATTTGGAATTTTTATATTGTCTTTAATACTAATTATAATCTCTGTGATAGTTATATTAAATTACAAAACAACATTCCCCTCTTTTGAGAAAAGAACACCTGGTTATGTTGGATTGGAAGGTGCGATACTTGCTGTGATTATCATTGGGGCTATTTTGATATCTTATTTAGTTTCTTGTTTTGTATTCTATATACTAGATAAATTTAAAAATATAAAAAAGGGGCGGTGACTTTAAGTATTTAGTGACGGCTGCCAGAAAACTTTTCGGTCAAAATTTGCCAGAACTACGTAACTGGCAAAGAATATAACAAGGGCCCCGATACGTTGTAACCTAAAGATTTTAATGGATTTGAAGCTGCTAACCTGAGCGAATGCGAATTTTTGGACGAAGCCATTTGTAATCTTATCATGTGCTGCACGATGTTCCGCTTATGCTTATCCCAGGCGACCCTATGCCTGAAATTGAGTCGTCTATCAATACAAGGTTGCCGTTTTCATCCTCAACATAGATGCAAAAATCATCCTCAATCCTGAGCTGTTCCTTTATCTGTTCATAGCCCATGCTCTTCAATTTGGAGGCTTTGCTGGCATTAATCTCTTTATTGTCTATTATCCCAAGGGCTGTGTTTTCTGATGCAATTTGCCTGCTCAGTATTGACGCTGCATCTTTTAATGAGCTGGTTTTCGTATCGGAGCTGCTGTTGAGGAATCCATAAAAAAGGAAGAAGGCAATCATGAATACAGCAACAGCCAATGTTATGTCAATCGACCATGACTGGGATCTTGAATTCATGGTAATCCTCTTTTTAATTTATCCCTACAATCCTTAATTTCTTCTTGACTGATGCTTAAAGTTATTTCCTCGAACATGCTTACAAATAATTTAGCATCCAAAAGCATTTGCATAACCTCATTTTCCTTTCCTATTTTCATATAGTACTGTGCGTCTACTCTCTTGTCTTTATGCTCCATAATAACTTTTATCTTGCTCTCTCCAAGCAGGAATCCAGCAGCAATAATAGAGCACAAATGATTTTCACATTTTACTCCAATTCTTTGCAAAAAAGAGTAAAGTGAATAATACTCAGAATAATAAAGGACAACTGTAGTCCAAAGAAGGTCTTTGTCTTCAAAATTCTTTTGCGCCCTAGCCAATGACAGTTTAGCTTCTTCAAGGTATGACTTTGCCAATCTTTCATTCGGCTCTGTTACCCTTAAGCCATCCTTGAGCTTGAAGCACCATCTCAAACTATTTTGTGCCATAGTTAGTCCACATCACATTCACGTAAAAGGAATGATTATTTAAGATTATGTGGTTCCCTTCAATTTCCTTGATTATGGTTTCCCTGTTTTGCACAGATTTGACAAAGCTTGATTCAGACAATTCTATCTCATGAATCTTGTAACCCAGCAAGTGGTAAGGCAGCTTTTCTTTTTCTTTGGGTACAATCAGTAAATCCAAGTCCGAATTTTTATCAGCACTAAATTTGGCAAAGCTGCCAAAAATTACTATAAGGCTGTTGCTTTTAATCGCCCTGACAAAAGTTTTGAATGTTGTGTATCTATCTAGGAATTGTTCAGTTTTACAGAGTTCTGACTGAAGCAGGGCAAGCTTGGTGTTTGGGTTGTCTAAATTAAGTGCAAAATACTTGTTCTTGCCGCTGATAGAGGTTTTTAGAATTTTATCCCTATCAAGTTCTGCAAGCTGCCTCTGTGTTGTTTGCAAGGGAATTTTTGCAGTTTTGCTTATTTCCCTCAGATAGTACTCCCTTTTGTAATCTCCAGCGTATAATGCAATTATTTTCATTCTATCGTTCCTTTTTCGGTACATACGTATCGAATTTAATACAATTAGTATTTAAATCTTTCCGTTTTTAAAATTTGCTGGCTTATCCTGAAAAATTGGTTGGAGTCTAAAAAGTTGAGGATTATTATTCCGTGCACTCAATTCCATCATTTCTCAGTTTGGAGGAGCCTTTTGACATGATGGTCTGGCCATTGCCATCTTCTAAATAGATGCAAAAATCCCCTTTTACCCCAATCGCTTCCTTTAATTCTTTGTAATCAATATTCCTAATCTCCTCAAATTTAGAATCATCTATTATACCGTTGGTTGCAAGGCTTGCAGGATGATCATCAACCATGACATTTGCTATCCTGTCTGCTTCGCTCTGCTGCTTTACGCTTACCTTGTCGTAGAGCAAGACAAAAACTGCAAAAACGAGGATCATAACAACTAGGGCAACTTCATAAAATCTGAATTTCTTTTTTCTTTTGTGCTTATGAATTTCCTGGCGCATATTATTTTTATTATTTTGGATTTTTACTGCAAGTAAAATGAATCAATTGGATTTATCCGCATGTGGCAACTACTAACCTGACTGGCTTTCCTTTGTAGCTTACAATCCTTGTCACCTTTACCAAAGTTCCGCTTTCACAGGTTACGCTTGCCTTTGTCTCGACTTTAAGTTGCGGGCAGCCTTCGCCGCAAACAACATAGTTGAATTCATTGTAATCCCTTACCCATCCCGGTTGTGATAAGTCGCATACAGCTCTGGCAGTAGAATCGCAGAACTTGCAATTGTTTATTCCGTCGCATTCGGCATGAACTATATTATCATTCAAATACGTGCAATCATCTTCACAAGCGCTTCCAAGAATTAATGTGAAATCTACCCTGACATTTGCTTTTGGAGGTACTACAACGTCATCTTTGCCAGAGGGCAAATAATTTTTATGAGTTGTAGTGAGGTCCACAGTGCCACACGCATATACGTTATAATCGCCGTTACTGTCAGTAGTATCATACTTTATAGTGTTGCCAAAAACTGATTTAACTGTTACATAGGAAATGCCAATTTGTGCCTTATCATGGACATTGCCAAAAACAGTGCCATAACAGTCAGGGTCTTCGCAATCGATCAAGTTATCGCAGTCATTATCAATTCCGTCGCTACATGAGGTCTGATCTTCTGGCAATATAGATGATGAGGGGGTCCATGCGTTATTGCCAACAACGCCATAACATCTCATCAACCCATTATTTGTGGATGTGCAAAGGCTGGCGTCATTGCATTGAGCCCATTCGTGATTATAACACCACCACTCTGCATTTCCGGAGCCGCTTTTTTGAGCGTCTCCAGTTGACCACACGCAAAAATTGATATTTGATACACATTCTCCCCCATACCAGTCTGGCTTGTAATACTCGTTTGCATTATTTCCGCAACAAAGGCCGGTTGCAAGAAGATTCTTATGGTTTACTACTGCCATGGTTGTGTCATAACAATGGCAGTCTGGCTTTGAGCAGCTGGTTGGAGGGCAGGCAGCGCCATTGCTGTTGAAAAGGTTTGTGAAAACGTTTGTGTTGGTTGAATATTTTATGCCTGCATCTTCATGATTTCCTGTGACCCATACGCCAACAGTCTGATCTGTGACACAATTCGCGCAAACAGATTTAGATGAATCAGGAGCCATGCAGATTCCTGTACTGTCACAATATTGACCGGCTGGACATTCTGTATTATCGCAAAGTGCCCTTGGCGCAGGCTGGCAAAATCCTCCTGTGCATGCTTCTATTTGGCAAGGGCTTTGAGCACAATCTGCTGCAGTTGTGCATGAGCATATTCCTCCGCAGCATGGATCTACACTTCCGCAACAAGGGTCTGGATTACCGCAGCATGGATCTGGGTTGCCACAGCATGGATCTGGGTTGCCACAGCAAGGATTACCACTTCCGCAGCATGGATCAGGATTACCGCAACAAGGGTCTGGATTACCGCAGCATGGGTCAAAGCTACCGCAGCAAGGGTCTGGATTACCGCAGCATGGGTCAAAGCTACCGCAGCATGGGTCTGGATTACCGCAGCATGGGTCTGGATTACCGCAACATGGATCTACACTTCCGCAACAAGGGTCTGTACTTCCACAGCAAGGGTCACTGCTTCCGCAGCATGGGTCTGGATTACCGCAACATGGATCTACACTTCCGCAACAAGGGTCTGTACTTCCACAGCAAGGGTCCCAACTTCCGCAGCAAGGGTCTGTGCTGCATAAACAAGGATTGGTAAGACATGGATCAGTACCTGATTCTGCTTGGGAAGATTCAGTATCTGCATCATCATCACTACCCCCACCATCTGAACCATCACCACCACCTTCTGCACCATAAACTGGTGGATTAAAAACATTAGAAATAATAGATAAAAAAATAAAACAGGATAAAAAAATCATTATTTTTCTCATATTGCCCCCTTTGAATGTTGACTTTTTCAGCAAATATATAAATTTTTTGGAAAGGCATAGGATACAAGATGCATTAATCTTAGCGAAGATGGCTTAAATATAATTTGATATTCCAGAATAAAGTGAGATAACCAATGTTTACTGTTTTTCTACTAGAATTGATCGGCGATATGACCCTCTAAGACCAGATCTAGATTTCAAATCGATTACATATCTCCCACTCACATCCAGCTTAAGAAAACTGTCGTAAAGAATGTTCCAGTGGTCGTGAATAGGGCGGTCAAATAAAGAAATATAGTAGTCACCTTTTAATTCAAAATTTCCTTCAGTTGATTTCTTAGTGATAGTTGCCCTAGCTTGAACAGGGGTCCTAGCTCTTCTTGAACCGAGTGGGGTATTTAATAATTCAACTTCAATATACAATCCTTTTTGCCTAATCACATATTCTGTTCCTTCCTCTCCCCGTATAGGAAGGTATAAAGAAAAAACCTTCCCGTCTAAATTAGGAATATCTGACAGAGAAGCCGCATCTACCTGACTGTTAGGAGCTGACATTGCATAGGCAGTTGGACTTGATGGTGCAGTTGTCGCGCAAGCGCCTAAAGTAGTGCCTAAACCAGCTATCGCTGCAAGACCAGTTAAGAATCCTCTTCTGCCCATTTCCTTTGGACTATGATATGGGCTGTCCCCTGGCTGCACTTTAGAGTATAAGCCATTTTCGACATTCATATTATTCCCCAAATATCCATATATCAATTATCACTATTTAAAGCTTTCGGTTTTTGAATTTTGACGACGATAACTCCTATCAATATTATATCTTTTTAGCTTCATCCAGCAAAACCTCTGTTTCTTGGTCAAATGAGCTTAATTCAGCAGCTTTTTGGAGATAGAAAGCTGCTTTGTCTTTTTGGCCTGTCTTTAGTAAAGTCTCACCCATGCCTTTGTAGGGAAGATAATAAGATGGCAAAATAGCAATAGAGGCATTAAACTCGTGTATTGCCAATTCAAATTGGTTGAGATTAAGCATAGAATATCCAAACAAACTCAAGGCAAAACTGTCTTTTTGGTACAGGGAAGCGATAGCTTTATGCTTAAGGTATTCCTCTTTGTTGCCTTCCATCAAGTATGCAAGTGAGATGCCTTCATAAATGCTAATGCTTTTCCTTGACTTTGATGCATTTTGAAACTCTATAATAGCATTTTGGGTTTCATTCATTGCCAAGTATATATAGCCAAGAACCAAGTGATTTCCGCGAAATTCAACAATTTTTTCAGCTTTTTTTGCATAAACGATAGCAGCGCCAATTTCTCCTTTTAAAAGATAAGCAGTTGCCATTCTCCTGTATGCATTGGCAGTTTCTCCAAACTTGCTTATTGAAAGATTTGCTAATTCTATTGTTGCATCATACATGCCAATCCGATTCATAATCTCAAGCAAGGCAAGAGTTATCCCCTTTTCATCTGGCTTTAGATTGTAAGCTTGGTTGAAGTAATAATAAGATTGTTCGTAGTCACCTTTATCAAAATAAGAATTTCCAAGTCCTGAAAATGCTTTGTAATCATAATTATCAAAACTAAGCGTTTTGTTGAAAGCTTTGATTGCTTCATTAAAAAGCCCGATTTTTCTGTAAGATTCTGCCAATCCAATCGTTGCCAAGTAATTATTCGGCTCGATTTCTATTATTTTTTTATACAACTCGATGGATTCTGCATACTTCCCTTGCTCTTGAAGCGTGCTTGCTTTTTGAAACTCCAAAGGTATGTTTAGCTTAACTGGCTCGTGGAATATCTTTTGTACAATCGGGTTCATTTTAAAGAAGTCAGGAAAGAAAAAATAAGATACGCCTATAAGAACCATTGCTAAGGATATGCTTATTAAAGCCCATTTTTTTGACATGCGTTAGTAATCACATCAAGCATATTTATAGTTTTCTGTGGATTTATTGCTTAAATTGAATTCGGAGGTGAAATCCTAAGGAAGATTCTTTTTAAATTCAAAATATTGATAAATAAGCCCAATAAAAAGAGACAGGGATAACAATGAACATTTACACAATCGGAAAAAAATATTCACCCATGCTGATTATGGCAACCCTCATAATTTTTCTTCTGGTTGATTATTCAAACTCAACGTACATTCCAAGCAGGCTGAACAAAAGCGAAGTACATATGCTCTATATCGATGACTTCAATGACATGACTGCATGGATAAAAAAAAATACAGGACAAGATGATGTGTTCTTAACAGAATGGGAGCTTGGAACAATAGTCACGGGTTATACAGGCAGAAAAGCGATTGCGACATCGAAAGTGTACCCTTCAGAGGCTTTGGTTGTAAGCGAGAGGTACAAGGACTTGAGCAGGTTTTTCTTTTCACAAAATGAGGAAGACGCCAAGAAATTGATGGAGAAATATAATGTAAGCTATATCCTCGTCCAAAGAGGGATGGGTTTGGGAACATGCCATTACATTGACTCCTGCAATCGGGAAAATTTTTTTTCTATAAAAGCTTTTTCAGGGCGCCCAAAAGTAAGGGAAAAGACAATAATCGGAAAACTGCTCACAAGCCAGAAATTAGATTATTTCAGATTAATGTTATACTCAAAGAATTTCAAAATCTATAAGGTGCTCAGTGAAAATTTCAAATATTCCCATTCGCAGCCTTTCATGCTTGATTCTGGATATTATGAAGCGAATGGCTATTTGAACCAAAGTTTAAGAAAAGATTCCTCCAACTTATATGGTGTTATAGGGGGGGTAGTGCCTCACGGAATACCATACTCTTTAAGTCAGATTGCTGACTTTTTTTACTCTTTGGGAGATAATTACACAAGCATAATCATAATAGGCCCAGACCACGAGTATGTCGCAAATGACTTTGTTGTGACTTCCTCAAAGAACTGGACAACGCCATTCGGCCAATTGACTGCTGATTTAGAAATGATAAATGGCCTTGAAATCAGAGAAGACGATTTTGCGCAAATGAATGACTGGTCAATAAGGGTTTTGCTGCCGTTCGTGAAATACAAGTTTCCAGAAGCAAAAATCGTTCCAGTGCTTGTAAGAGGCGACATAAATAAAACAGAATATGATGATTTAGGAAACAATATCGGCAAATTCTCAAATCCGGAAACATTGGTTCTGATGAGCCTGGATTTTTCCCATATTGACAATGCCACCAACACAGAGCTTAATTCAAAAGAGGACATTGAATCGGTCAAGATATTAAAAAGCCTTGACATAGGCAAAGTTGGCGAGATGGAAATTGAGTCAAAAAACGCTGTGTATGTTTTCCTCAGCGCAATGAAAGCTAGGAATGCAAGAAATTTCATCTTATTAAATCTGTCAAATTCAATTTATGAGGGGAATGGCAGGGCAGTTGGCTTCATCTCTGCTGTTTATACGAGATAGATTTAGCTGATAAAAGATATGAAAAAAAACAAAATATGGACCTTGAGGATTGCACTTATTTTTTCAGTTTTATTCTTAATTGCATTGCTGTTCCAGAATCTTAAACCGACGCCAATTATTGTTTCTTTGCCAGAAAAATACTATACACAAGGAACTGGAGCAGGTGATTCTGAATTTGATATGGAAATGTCCTCGGAAAAATCTCTGCACACTGATTATGAAGTAAATGAAAGTAATGTGGAAATTAAAAGTTTCCGAAAGGCAATCGCAAATTATTCAACTATTCCGCCTGTTGAAATTTTTCAGGAATATTACAACAAGATTGGGCCTAAGGCGATGTTAAGCGTTATCGAGGAAAAAAAATACTGCCATTCTATAGGCCACCCTCTCGGCAGGGCAATCTTCAACAGAACACAGGATTTGGGAATCTCGATGGGCATCTGTGGCGCTGGATGCACCTCTGGCTGCTTCCACGGCGTTTTGATGGAATTATTGAGCGAGGTATTTCCAAAAAGCAGGATTAGGCAATTGGGGCAGGAAGGGCATTTTTCAATTAACTTTGAGAATGCAAGTGAGTTTTTTGAAGAATTCTGCAATAAGCCCGAAGTTTTAAAATTCATAGTTAAAGGAAACTGCTATCATGCAATAGGTCATGGAGTCTTGTTTGCTTCTGATTATGACTTGGTAGATGCTTTAAGTTATTGCAGGTCTCTGAAAGATGATGCTGCAGTTTTTTACTGCGCCACTGGGGTTTTTATGGAATATAAGATATCTTCAGAAAATTTTCATGAAAATAGGCCGGTGCTTTATCCATGCCAGGAAATTCAGGATTTTCCAGCGGCATGCTACAGATATATGGTAACAGACTTGATTGATAAATCCGACAACAGATCTGTAGAAAGGGCAATAGAAAAATGTTTAGGTATGAACAGGACTCAAAGGCTCGGCTGTTTCTACGGTTTGGGCTATCCCAGTTACCGAGCAATAGACAGAAATCCCGAATTATTAAACAAGGTATGCATGCATGGAAATGAAGATGACAATAAGATGTGCATTGACAGTGCAGTTGAATTGATTGCGGTGTATAACCTAACCAGCGCAATCAAAGCTTGCAATACCTTAAATGGCACGATGAAAGATTATTGCATGCAGGAAATCAAGTTCAAAACCTTTAACATGAATAAGCCGCTTGGCCTGTATTACACTAAAAACTGAAATGAACAACAAAAAGGTTATTGCATTGAAGTTCTTGATAGTTCTGATTTTCCTTTTTGTTGGATTGTATTTGAGAACCCAAGTTCCCCATAACACCATGACTGCAAACACAGTCGCTTTTTATTTCTCAAGAGCAGAATATTTGGAGCAAACTGGAGCGTACTTAAAAGAGGATAACACGACCTTTGCAGGCTACAGTTACAGGGAAAACTATCCGCCGTTTCCGGCATACCTGTCTGTGCCAACTTATAAGGTAGTCAAGATTTTTGGGGTTAATTTTAATGACTACATCTCTTATTTTCCTGTGCTCCTTTATTTAGTGATTTTCTTTGCTGGATTTTTTGCTGTCAAAACGCTCTTTAATTTGGATTCTGCCATGTTTTTTTCTATACTGTTTGCGATAACACCTGTGGCAATAAGGGTAACAAACAAGAATTATTACACAGAAGAGGCATTAGGCATATTATTTATGATCTGCAGCGTATATTTTGTGTGCAAAACAAAGAAGTTTGATTTTAATTTTGCAATGGCAACTTTTTTTTTGGCTTTGCTTGCTTTGACATGGCAGGTTTTTCTTTTGGTTTTTTTTGCCATTGGATTGCTTGCTTTTTTCAGCTTCAGGAATAAGAGAATAATGTTGGCCCATTATTGCCTTATAATCCTTCCTTTAATCCTTGGGCATATTGCTTCAGTGTATATTATAGGGATTGACTACTCGCCGATTTCCATGATAGAAGAGTCTTTGATAACATTGCAGGAAGGCCATGAGGAGTATTTTAAGGTTGCATTCAACAGGAGAGATCTGGAAACGCCAGGGTACCAAAACATAAAAAATGAATTTGGAGTCTTCACATCGATAATGGTGCTGGCCGGATTTGCCGCGCTATCCTTCAACTTCAAAGAGCAAAAAAACAGATTTTTGCTATTCTTGGGTGCAATAGCTGGAGCAGCCTTCCTTAATTCAACAAAATTCAGGTATTTTGCTGCAGGACCTCTTTTAATAATCGGCGCATTGGGCTCAGATTCCTTGATAAATTTCTTTTCCATGAAAAAATGGCATAAGATTGTCATCGGTTTGGGAATAGGAATGTTGCTCCTGATGTTTTCATTTAAAGAGCTTGCAGCCCCATCATGTGACGTTTCAATTGATGCGCCAGAGGATATTCGGGCTGGAGAATATTATCAAGTTGTGCTTACTGTAAGGAATAAAGGGTTTGGCCCGGAATGCAGCAACCAAAGCGGCTCTTTTGGAGGGCTTCATGTGGAGTTTGGAAATGCAACAATCTTAAATTATAGCATAAGCCCGGAACAGAGCAAATTGATCAAGTACAGGGTGCAATACAATGATTTCAACTGGTTTGAGTCTGTCATTGACTGCCTCCGTCCACAAGAAGAAGTCAATGTTACGGCATGGATTATGCCAAAGAGCAACAATGTAAAAGTCAACTACCGATGCTGGCTGCCAAGAAAGTACTGCACAGAAGAGGCTCCTGTGGATTTAAGGCCTGAATACAGGATGGATTGGAGAAATGAGAAGTGCATAAGCAGGCATCCAAGCAAAGGCGATATTTGCGACGTTAAGGTTTTTGCGGGATACATCAACAGGACTGACTTTTACTGTTTAAGCAAAATGTTACGCTAACTCTAGCTCAAAAATGGCAAAAGCAAATTCCATAAAATTCAATTTATTGCTTGGGATTGGATTTGTTGTACTTTTGTTTGTAATGACCAACGGATTTCCACCTGCTGTTTTTTTCTTTGTTGTGCCATTGATTTTGTTAAGCCAGAGGAAGCCTTTCCTGAATCAGCTTGTGGCATTTGCAGCGATTTCGATGGCGGCCCCCTTATCATTCCTCTGGGTAATAAGGTACAAGTTCAGCGTTTTCATCTTGTCCATATTGATGTGCATTCTTTTCCTTTGTCTATTTTGCATTTTGACCAATGTCGTCTCCAAAAGGATAAAAGGCGTCTTCTTGGTTCTTGTGCCTCCTTTCATATGGTCAGTGCTCCAGATAATTTTTATGATTGGCCCCACCGGAAGCTACTGGGTGGATATTTCAATGTTTTTCCCTATGACAGCGCCTTTGATATGGATTATAGGCAGCACCGGAATTACCTTTCTTCTAATCTTATTTAATTCTATAGCCGCATATTATGTTGAGTCAAGGGACAAATATGTGGCATTAGGTGGCATTTTATTGGGTTTAATATTTCTTGGACTGTTCGTGTACAGCAATTTTGCAGATACAAAAGGTAATAGCGTCAAGATAGCGCTAATTCAGGGCAATTTCAATCAGAATGACAGCTGGAGGGCAAATAATGCCAAGGGCATTATTTTTGAAACTTACAGGAATCTTTCGCTGGAAGCAAGCAAGTATCACCCTGTAATCATAATCTGGCCGGAATACTCTATTCTTGATGACGTCACCAATGACAAAAAATTTCAAAACAGGCTTTTTGATTTGGCAAGGCAGACAAATTCTAACCTGATTGTAGGAGCAATTGAATGGCAGCAAGGGTATTACGGAAAAAATAGGCTGAGAAAAGACAAAGCATTGTTTTTTTCGCAAGACGGTGAACTTCAATCCTACGATTCTGTGCGCCCGATACCGTTTGAAAAATGGGTTGTTCCAGGTGATGAAATAAGGGTTATACGCTCGGATATTGGAAATATAGGGATTTCCCTATGCTATGAGGAAACACAAAGCATGATAAGCAGGAAGATGGTCAATGATGATAGTGTCTTGCTTGTATCAATGGCAAATGACCAGAAACTTGACGAGACTTCAGGATTTAAGCTCATTGAGTTATACACAAATCTTAGGGCTGCTGAAAATGGTAAATACCTGGCAAGAGCAACAAATACAGGGATAACAAAAATAGTCAACCCCTTCGGAAAAGTCACATCAAGGATTGAGCCGTATAAAAGAGGGATTCTTCTGGGCGAAGTGAAGCTTGTGAAAAACAAGACTTTGTATACGAAGCTGGACAATCTCGTCTTTCATACATGGTTGATCATCCTTGGACTTTTGATAATCTGGAAAATGAAAAAAACATAATTTTTGGAAAATTATTTAAGTGAGGGATGTTTATCTGTCAAGCATGAGAATGGCCGAGTTTTTTAAGAACAAGCTTGCATCTATAATTATATCCGGGCTTGTTGTGTATATTGGCTCATTTTTCTATTCTTCAAATATCTCAAAGTGGAGCTTTGTCTTGCTGGCGATGATTGTGCTCGGGCAAGGGCATTTCATAACCAGTTATTTTTACCAGTACGTAACATTTTCCAAAAAACTTCAAAGGCACAAAGCGCAGGCGATATTCATTTCTTCTGCTGCCGTTTTGGCAATTGCTTACATCTATATCTACTATAGGACGAAATTCGCGGTCTATGGCCTTGTTTTTTTAACGTCTTACTTCCTTCTACATCTTTTGATTAACGATGCAAGGATGTGCCAGGAATATTTTGGAATCGCGCGCAAAAAGGCTCTTCTATGGGCTTTTTTCCTATTTTTCCTGTTTGCATACCTGTTTTTGCCGCTGGTCAACACTTCAAGCTTTTCAAGTCTCCTCAGGCTTGACAGATTGTCACTCTCAAATCAGCCAGATGTGGTTGAAATGCCTGTTAATTATATTCCGGGCTGGATTTTCATCGCATTTTTTGCTCTCGCAGTCATCTTCTTTGTCTTTATAGCATTAGACTACATTGGAAGCAAGCATGTATTTTTGGGGATTGCAATTGCTTCCGCTTTGCTTATACTGCCGCCCCTGATAAAAAACTGGGTTATGCACATTCATTTTGCTTATTTCCTTTCATTTGTCACAATCTATCATTTTATCACTTGGGTGATATTTTATTACAACAAAGTCAGCTGGATCAATAGCAAGGCGCCTTTCTATTTCACCATCAAGGGTTACATCGCTATTAATATTCTTGCAAACCTGTTGGTGTTTGGAACCGGCTTCCTGGTGATTGGCAAGAGCGGCTTAATTTCATCCGCAATAACCCATTATTTTTTTTCCCTCAAGATTTTTATGGTTTGGACTTTCTTGCATATTACCACCACATTGATTAATGAGCCTGAAATTGCTAAAGAGCTAAACATGATTTGAGAACTGAAAACGAAAATTTTTTAAATACATAAAGATTAGTATACTTTAATTGGGGATTTTTATGAATTCAAAAGGGAATCTAACTAATAGATTAAAACAACTGGGGATAGGTGGTCTTGCTGCTTTAGCTGCAGGATGCGCTACAGCGCACGTGACTCCTGATTTCTTTCCAAAACCCGGTTCTCCAAATACGGAAACTTATAAGGATAGCAAAGGAAAAGATGTAACTGTATACAGGATTGAGGGAAACTGGATAGCAAGTGCATCCAGCTCCGGAAATAATCCCGTTAGAATTGTACGCACTGGCGATCAGATTGAAGTGTACTTTGAAGGAACAAGCACTTATGTAAGGCAAGGTGAGAAGATTTTGAGAGCAAGAATGGTTGGAAATAAGATGGATTGTTATGTCACTGTACCGGGAACGAATCCAGTTTCAGGTATTGGAGAGATAACAGATAATGGAACACAATTTACCTGCCCAAGCGCCTATGGCGGCATTGCAACCTATACCAAGCCTGGAACCGCACAGAAACAGTAATCTATTCATCTTTCATATTTTGTAAGTTCAAAAGGAGTCTTTTCGCATTCTTTTCTTTCGTTCTCACCTTCAAGATAGCTGCAGACGTCAAATTCTTTATGCGATTCTCCTGAAGCGCCTCTCCTAATTCCTCCGGAAGCGCCAATGATGCAGTATACTCTTGAATCATTTTCAAACCTTTTACAAAACTCAGGTAGTCTCTCAAGATTGTTGCTGTAATACTGCACAAGGTAATATCTTGAAGCCCCAAGAATGCAGTAGTTTGAATAGTTTTTTGTAAGCATAAAGCACTGAGCAAAAACTTCTTCTGCGGATTTTTTGAAGTCAATAGACTTTAGAGCCATATAAATCGAACAGATACTTCTTGCTTCATCTCCAAATTGTTGACAAAAATTTTGATATTCTTCGTTAACATACTCGAATTGCTGTTGGTAAACGCTTGTTAAGAACCATTCTTCCATGAAAATCCCGCTATAGCAAATATTATTTTTCCCAATCGGGAAGTGAGTATCACAGTCCTGCACAGCAAGGAGCGCATTATTTTCGTTGATGTTCATTAGAGCATGACCGACAGAATGGATGCAGTCTACTTCCAGAAAGTCTGGGATGTCAGAATCGTTCTTATATCTTTTTATTGGCTCGCAGGCTTCATCGATAAGTTCGCGCTTGGCTTTCTTATTATAATTTTCTAGGAAGAACTCCTGCACAAGGCCGTGTCGGTAGCCTTCAAATTCCCAAACACATTCTGAATTAAAAGCGCATTTGGGAAGAGCAGACATTGAGCGGTTTAGGGATTTGGTTAACATGTAAGACTCGTGGCCAACAGAATGGAGCACCATATGCTTAAAAGCGTACTTTTTGTCCCATAAAATTGTTTTATTTAGGAAATCTATTGCTTTTTCTACTCCTTGGCTATCCATAATTTGTGAGGACTGATGGATGTAGCACTCCCGTTCCATAAATATATTGTTATCCAAATTTTTAGAATTAAGACAGGGATCTATTGGAGTTTTGAGAATTTTCTTATTTTGTATACTTAAACTGGAATACAATAATGAAAGCAAGAGAATAAATAATGTTGAGTAAATTAATATTTTTAAAAATCCTGGATGATTAGGATGATTTCTCATGTTAGGCAACCTTGATTAAAGCAAATGACTTTTTAATAAAACTATTCTGAAAGGTTGAGGTAATGCTGGGCTAATTCATGGTTTCCCATTTCCTGATAGCACTTTGATAAGGATTTGTAATATGTCCTGTTTGTGGAATTCAAATTTATTGCTATATTTATTTTTGCAATGCCGCTACTGTAGGAGCCAACTTCACAAAGAGCAAGACCATATATATCAAGAAAACCGGGCTTTTTGTAGCCTGGCTCATTGGCGAGGGTCCTGGAAAGTGCAGTGTCAAACATTACTATGGCATCATTATAAGAGCCCATTTCAAACAGGCAATATCCCTTAAATGCATAGCCCTTAGAGGATGATTGGTTCAGGCTGATTACATTGTCGTATTTCAGCATCGCTTTGTCATATTTGCCTTCCTTGCACAATTTGTCAGCTTCAATCAATAGCGGCATTATTTCTTTGCTGCTGGAAAAATAGTTCAAGATAAAAAAAGATGCAGCTACTAAAAAAACCAATGAAAGTGAGACAGCTAAAAAGTTTGTTTTTTTCTTTTTTTCTGCTTTCTTAAGGTGAAACTCAACAACAACTTCCCCAAACCCATTCCTTACGAGTTTTTCCCTTATTTCATTTCTTGAATAGCCCCTCTTCAAGGCTTCCTTTATGTAATTCAGGACTTTTTCATCAAGCAGTTGACTTTCTTTCTGGCCTTTTGGAATTATGGCTTCCATAGCTGTTTTAGACTGCCCACCTTATTAAATTATACGATTTGCTTGAATATGAATGATTGTATGGGACATTCTAAAAGCTAATAAAGGTCTTTAAATATCTTTCTATAAAAATAGAAACATTTATAAATAAATTAACATTGAAATAGAAATGTGAAAAGAACAGAAGAAGTCTACAGGGAAATACTGTACCAGTTTGAAAGGAAAAGCCACAAGCTTACCCAAAAATCCATTTCTGAAAAACTGGGGCTTTCTCTGTCCAATGTCAATTATGCATTGGCTCCTCTGCGAAGAATGAACGCGATACAAGTGAAGAAAATGTTTTTCCAAATAATAAATCCAAAAAAAATCTTGTATTACTGGGCGTCCATAAGGAATTTGGAAAAGGACATTGTATACTCGACAAGATTTGGAAAAAATGCGATTGAAATAGAAAAATTTATGCCGGATTCTGCAGTCTTCACCGCTTATTCAGGCTACAGGCTAAAATACGGCGATGCGCCTTCAGATTATTCAGAAGTATATGTCTATTGCAGTGATTTAGGCGAAATAAGAAAAAGATTTCCGGAGTCAAAAAATACGCCAAATTTATTTGTATTAAAGAAAGATAAAAACATTGACAAATACGGCAAAATTTCAACAAATGCAAACATGTTCGTTGACCTGTGGAATCTGCCAGAGTGGTACTCTAAAGATTTCGTTAAGGCTTTGGAGGAAAAATGGAATACTGGAGCACAGTAATAACCCAGAAAAGCTGGGAAATATTGCAGCAAATCAGGAAAAAAATTGACTTTGTGCTGATAGGCGGGTGGGCAGCTTATCTCTGGGTAAAGGACCACAAATCAAAAGATATAGATATTGTGATAGATTTTGATGAGTTGGCTAAATTAAAGAAAAATTATACCGTAAACAAAAATGATGCCTTGAAAAAATACGAGATAAAAATTGAAGGCATAGACATAGATATTTATGTGCCTTTCTATTCAAAACTTCCTTTAATCAGCAAGTTAAAAGATTACACCGCTAAAGTTGAAGGCTTTAACGTTATAATGCCCGAAGCCCTAGTGGTCCTAAAACAAGCCGCTGAAATTGAAAGAGGCTACTCTGAAAAAGGCCTTAAAGACAGAATCGATGTAATGGACCTGCTTTTGAAATGTGAAATTGATTTTAACGAGTACATTAATATTTTGGAAAAAGAAAAGTTGAGGAATTTCAAAGCCAGATTAATTGAAATCATAACAAACTTCCATGAAACAAAGTATATCGGTTTGAACCCAAGGCAATTTAAATTGAAAAAAGAAGAGTTACTAAGCAGACTTAAAAAATGATTATCTTGAGCTGTCTGACTGCCTTTCAACTTCGAGTTTCTTGGCTATTGCATCTGACGCGTTGATTAAACGGGAAGCATCAATCATTCCCTCAGCGGCCATCAAAACAAAAAGGCTTAAATACAAGCTGTATATATGTATATACAAATGATAGAAACAAAGATAGTGCATAAGTTTGGGAATAGCGGCCATGTGGTGCTGCCGAAGGGCTACATAGGCAAACGAATAAGGTTTATAGTGGAGCCTAAGTCCTTTGAAGACATAAAATCTGAAGTATTGGGGATTTTAAAGCCGTACCTGGAGAATATTTTAGGCATTTATCTGTATGGCTCTTATGCCAGAGGTGAACAAACTGCAGATTCAGATATAGACATCTTAGTGATCAATAACAATAAATTAAGAATAATTGATAGAATGAATGAATATTCAATCATTTCTGTAACCATAAAGGAGCTCGAAAGCGCTTTGAATAATAATGCTGTTTTAGTGCTTCCCATAATAAAAGAAGCGAAAATAATAATTAATCCAGGGTTATTGGAAAAGTATAAGGGATATAAATTTAAAAATAAGAATACTAGATGGTTTATAAATAACACAATGCGTGCTTTAGAGCTAAACAAAAAAGGTTTAGAATTGAATTTTGAGATAGGAAGCATGGTTTATTCTTTAATGCTTAGAATAAGGGGATTGCTGATGATAAAGATTATGCTTAATAACACCCTATATTCCAAAGCAGCCTTATTCTCTTATTTGGAAGGCAGTGAATTTGCACAAAATAAAATTAAAGAGTTTTATAAGATTTACAGCAGGGAGAGAATAGGTATAAGAGTATTTGAAAGTGAAATAATCACAAAAGATGATATCTCAAAGTTATTATTTATAGCTAAAAATTTGTTAAAAGAAGTGCAAGATTTGTTAAGATGAGCAAGAAGAAATTCAAAAAAGGAATTGAAAGCATACAAAAAGAGATTAATATTCATCGGAATGTAAAGCTCGAAAAGGCATTGGAAGAGGGAAATATCGAGCTTGCTGGATATTATGAAAAAGAGATTAAAAGGCTGGAAGAGCAGCTATCTGAAAAACAGAAAAAATTATTGCCCAGAAGCAAGAGATTAAAGATAAGAAAGATTATGAAATAAGATTATCTTGAGCTGTCTGACTGCCTTTCTATTTTGATGCGGCATTTCTTTACTATTAAAAATATTTTTAGATTTATGTTATTCTCTATAACAATTCCGAAAGGTTTAAATAGTATTACCATAGTAATACTTTTTAGGTGATTGTAATGGATACCGTGCCTGCAAAATTAACAAAAAAATTGATATTTGAAGCGGATGAGCTTATAAAAGAAGGATGGTACGCAAATAAGTCAGAGCTTATAAGAGATGCAGTAAGAGAGTTGATTAAAAAATTAAAAGCCGAGCGCTTGGAATCTGCCATAAAAGAGGATATTTTATGGGGATTGCATGGCAAGTAAGGCTGTCTCTGACACAGGGCCTTTGATGCACCTTGCTGAGATAGATTTGACCAAAGCTCTAGGCGTGTTTCAAGAAGTTTATGCAGCGCAAGAAGTGATAAATGAGCTGAAAAGGAATAAAGCCAAAGAGCCTGTTTTCAGAAAAGTAAAGCTTATCAACCTTAAGCCAAAATTTAAGGACGTGGCTGAGATTCTGGTCAACAAATTTTCAATTGATTTGGGAGAGTCGCAGTCAATAGCCTTGGCATTGCAGGAAAAGATTGACTATTTTTTGACTGATGATTTAGAAGCAAGAACAGTTGCACATGTGCATGGATTGGAAGCGCATGGAACTATTGGCATAATATTAAGGGCTTTGAGAGAAAGAATAATTGACAAGGAAACTGCGGTTAAAAAAGTGAATGAGCTATACACAATATCTTCCTTATTCATAACCAAAGACTTGGTTGAGCAAGTGATCAACTCTATACATGGATTTAGAAATCATAAATAGCTTTTGAGTTAATTCTTTAATTTATCTAGAGCTGTCCGACTGCCTTTCAACTTCGAGCTTCTTGGCTATTGCATTCGATGCGCTGCTCAGCCTGTAAGCGCTGATTATTTCGTCAGCAAGGCTGTTGACAATGCCTTTCTTTGTGTTAAAGGTTCGGTGATATGCCCCTTGGGTCATGTGCCTTAAAACCAAATCAACCCTTCTCTGGGGAGAGCATTCAACGGCTTTCGGGTAGCGCGCCCCTCCATATTCTATAGTGATTATTTCTTCCCTTTGAGCTGCATTCTCTAATGCCTTTACAAAAACTTTGATAGGATTTTCCTTTACTGTCTTCTCGATTTGCCTGAATGATTCTTCAACAATGTCATAGGCTGTTGGGGCTTTTCCGCTTATATGGTAGCTTGTCTTGTAGTGCTTCTTGCTTTTATGGCCCGGGATCATAAGCTTGTTTATCAACCTCTCGACAATAAACACCTTGCTCTTATGGAACTTGTTGCCAGCATACCTTGCCCCTGTTTTTGGGACAATCCTGGGCTGCAATGTAACATAAGCCTGCAGGCCTGGATCATCAACCTTGACCCCTTCCAGACTCCACCTGTTAAAAGCCTTGATGTCTGTCATTTTTAGTTTGAATAGTGAGTGTATTTTTATTTTCTTGCCTTCTCTAATTTGCCTTTCAATAAGGCATCCAAGCTCTGATCATTGACTTTTATGACCTGCCACCTGACTCCCGGAATATCGCCTTTTGACTTGCCCATCGCGCCGCCAATGCATTCTATTATCACTTCATCATGCTCGTCTATCATCTTTGTAGCGCCGTCCCTTGGGCAGAAAGCTGTCACTTGCTTCCCGTTTTTTATGAGCTGCACCCTGACACACTTCCTCATTGCAGAGTTTGGCTGTTTTGCCTCAAGCTGGACTTTTTCCAAAACTATGCCCCGCGCCTGTGATGCCCCTCCAAGCGGGTCTGAGCGCTCCTTCAATCTCAGGATCCTTTTGATGTAGGGCTTATAGTGCCATCTACCTTCTTTCCTTCTCTCCTTCAGCCTCTTTCCTGAATTTAATCCGCGTGATTTATTTCCCATGTTAGACGGAAATTCTGCCAGATTTTTAAAGCTTACTAAAGCTACACAACCTTTATTTCCTTTATGTTGAAATGCCTCTTCACAAGCTCATTCAAATGTGTCAGGTTCCTGCGCTCCCTTCCAATAAGCATGGCCTTTGTATTTGAATCTCTTCCGTGTATTATTATTGCATCGTCTTGCTCTTCTATGTCCAAAACCTCAATGGGATGAATGATATTCCTGACAAACTGCACAGCATTGCTGCTGAATTCAACAACTTTGACTCTCCTCTTAATCTTGTTCTCCATGCGCTTTATGTTTATTCCGCTCTTGCCAATCGCTTTTCCCATTTCGTTCTCTTCCATGATAAAAACAACCTTTTCGTTTGATATGCAGTCCTTAACTTTGGCACCTGTCATAGAAGAAAAGAATGCCATCAGCTTCATAGAGTCAGAATCATACTTAATCCTATTCACTTAGTAGCACCTTTAAGCAAAGCCAGGGCAGAGATAGAAAAAGGCTTCTTGCATATGACGCTCAACTCATCATTTGGGTATTCCAGCTTGTAAAGCTCTGCACCACTTAACTGGGCATAATAGCTGATATCCTGCTCCATTTTCTCAGGACAATTCGAGCTGATCAAGACTTTTTGCACCTTGCCCAGCTTCAAGCTCTTCAATGTCCTTTCTGAGCCTATGACTACGTTGCTTAACTTCATCATCTTCTTGATTTCAGCTGCGTCTATCTTATCTGCCATTTTATTTTTTGATTATTTTTCATTGCCTCTCATTTAACTGCAAACACTTTTTCAATTTCTCAAACTGTGTGGATTATCCTCTTAACATTGATTATGCCATTCTCTGATTTTGAAACGTCTATGCCATCTTCGCCGTATTGAAACTGTATTATCTTCTTGGATGAGTCCCTGACAGTGTTGTCATACTCCACCTTCAAGTCCTGCATTGCGTTTGCAAGCCTCCTGTACAAATAACCGCTTCTTGGTGTTCTCAATGCAGTATCCATCAATGAGTCCCTCCCAGTCATGGAGCCAAAGAAAAATTCTGCAGGGGTCAGGCCGCTTTTAAAGCCGTTGCTTATGAAACCATGCGCTTCAGGGCTCAAGTCGCCTTTCTTGAAATGGGCTAGCGTCCTGTGCTTGTAGCCCTTCTCTATTCTCTTGCCCCTCATTGCCTGTTGGCCTACACAGGCAGCCATCTGGGCCAGGTTTAGCAAATTTCCCCTTGCTCCTGATTCCGCCATTATCATTGTGTGGGTCCGTTTGTCAGCGTAGTTTGCAACAGTCCTTCCTGTTTCATTCCTTGCCTTATTTAAGACTTCAAGAATCCTTAATTCCAGTGTTTCCTGCATAGTCTTTCCGGGAAACACCTCAAGCTTGCCGTCTTTGAACTGGGCAATCAAGGCATCGACATCCTTCTTTGCCGTTTCAAGGTCTTCCCTAATCTTAATTTTTGCAGGTTCTGGCAGGTCAGTGTCTGACAATTGTGAAGTGAATCCTGTCCTCAATAAATACTCTATTCCAAGCCTGAAGATCTTTCCAAGCAAATCAATGCTGGAATCTTTACCATACTTCTGATGGAGAGTTCTCAGCATCAAGCCTGACTCTTCTCCAAGTGAATTCCTGTCCATGACTCCTGAAATAATCTTGCCATCCTCTATTGTCACATGCGCCTCTTTATCGCATTTGTCCTTTGACCTATCGCAAAGCCTTGAATGGCCGGTGTAATTGAAGTCATCAGGCAACAAGACACTAAATACCTCTTTTCCGTTCACAATGGCTTTTCTCGGGAGTTTTGAAAAATCTTTGACGCCCACAGCGGATAACAAGTCGATTGCATCCTCCCTTTTTATTGACTGATCTTTTGTCAAAACATAGTTGCCTGAGATTGCATCTTGAGTGCATCCTATAATGCTCAGCCCATACCTCAATGAGATGAGCTGTGTCTGGACTTCCATCAGGATTTCCGATTCTGCCCTTGCCTCTTCAGTTTGCGGGATATGCAAATTCATCTCATCGCCGTCAAAGTCCGCGTTATAGGGAGTGCAGACAGCCGGATTCAGCCTCAATGTCTTCCCCGGCAAAACCCTTACTCGATGGCACATCATGCTCATCCTGTGCAATGACGGCTGCCTATTGAAGATTGCAATGTCCCCATCCATCAAGTGCCTTTCAACGACATATCCTGGCTGGAGCTCCTCAAGTGAAGCTTCTTTCGTTTCCTCTGTGATTTTTTTCTTCTTGCCGTCTGGCCTTATGATGTAATTAGCTCCAGGGTACTTGTCTGTGCCGCGCTCGACAAACTCCTTCAGGTATTTCATATTCCATTCATTTACTCTTTCCGGAACCGTGAGCTTAGTCGCTATAATGAAAGGAACACCAACCTCAAACAACTCAAGCATAGGGTCCGGGCTTATGACTGTTCTTGCAGAGAAGTTTGTCCTTTTTCCAGCGAGATTATGCCTTATCCTGCCCTCTTTGCTCTTTATCCTCTCTGTTAGAGTTTTCAATGGCTGTCCGCTCCTGTGCCTTGCAGGCGGCAGCTGCGCAATGTTATTGTCAAAAAATGTTGTAACGTGATACTGCAGCAAGTCCCATAAATCCTCAACGATAATCTCAGGCGCTCCTGCATTGATGTTCTCGAAAAGCCTTTGGTTAATCCTTACAATATCACCCATCTTGTGTGTCAGGTCGTCTTCGCTTCTTTCGCCGCTTTCCAGTGTGATGCTTGGCCTCATCGTGACTGGCGGGATCGGCAGAACCGTGAGCACCATCCACTCCGGCCTGACATAAGGCACCCTCAATCCAAAAATTTCGCAGTCGGAATCAGGTATTTTTTCCAGCCTTGCCCTGACTTCAATTGGGCTGAGCCTCTTATCTTCCTCAATGAATGTGGTTGGCTTCTCCAATGTCAGCTTCTTCTGCTTGGACTTGCAGTTGGGGCACTTTGTTGTTGTTTTTAATCCGGCAATAATCTCTTTGACTTTCTGCCTTCTATCCTCTACGCCGCTTTCTTTCTCAACCTGGTCAAGGGTTTCCTTGATTTTGCTTATCTTATTGTCTGGGATAAGAATTCTTCCGCATTCTCTGCATGTGCATTTAAGCAAGGTCATTATTATGTTCACAAATTTTATATGGATGATTGGCCTTGCCAGCTCTATATACCCAAAATGCCCAATGCACTCCTTCAGCTTTGAGCCGCATATCTTGCACCTCAACCCGGGATCAATGACTCCTAATCGTATGTCCATCAATCCCCCATCTACAGGGTAGCCTTCCTTATCGTAAAGCTCAGGAGTCACAATTTTCGCTGATGCCATCTTCTTAATCATCTTAGGGCTTAAAACGGAAAACATTATGCTTCTCACTTGCTTGTAGATGTGCTGCTCTTCAGGCTCCACCCTCTCGACTTTCCCTTCCTTGCCCTCGATTGCCTGCTTGACAACTTCCAATTCTTCTTCCTTGGTTTCTTCTTCTGCCATACAACCTTTTTCTTCACAAGAAAAAGCTTGACCAAAA
>CAZMBY010000001.1:0-104232 GCA_964564925.1 uncultured Methanosarcinales archaeon | reverse complement strand
TTCATACTTTATTACTTATATTTAAACCTTTCGGTTACTTTTATTGATTTTATAGTCGAAAACAGAAAAGTATAAAAAGTAATACTTTATAATACTTTTTCATACCAAGAAGATGAACAAATCCAAGATTGCAATATCGATTGACAGCTCGTTGCTGAAGCTTGTTGACTCAAAAGTGGACAAGTCCATTATGAGGAGCAGGTCTCAAGCCATAGAGTATTTCCTCAAGAAAGGCATTCATGAGCAAAACGTCAACGCAGCAGTAATCCTTCTCAAAGGCGAGCACCAGCTGATTTCGTTGGAAAAAATAAACGGAATTTCCTTGTTAAACCAGCAAATCGATTTCTTCTCAAGGCACGGGATAAATACAATATACATTGTGACCCAGCATACAAAGCACATGAATTCGCTACTTGAGGCAATTTCAAACTCCAAGATAAGTGTTGAAATAATCGAGGAGAATGCAAGAGGAAATGCCGAAGCGCTGAAAGCGGCAAGAAACAAGATCAGCGGCAGCTTTGTAGTGATGTCCGGCGACACCTACAACAATTTCGACCTTTTCAAGATGATAAAGAAGCACCTTTCATCGGAAAAATTGGCTACGATGGGGCTCATGACAAGGGAAAAAGCGAGCAGCTACGGAACTGCAATCCTTGATGGCGACTTAATTGTAGATTTTCAGGAAAAGCCAAAGCACTCCTCAACAAATATTGTGAATGCTGGAATTTATATTTTTAATCCTGAGATTTTTGAAATGGTTGATGGAATGATTTCTTTGGAGAAAGATTTGTTTCCTAAGCTTGCGAGGATGAAGCAATTGGTTGGGTATTTTACGTATGGGGAATATGCGCATATGGGAGATTAATTATTGATCTTGATAAATTTATTAGATGAACATTTGGCAAAACTCTAATAATAAGCATAGTCGTGATGCTTAAACTTCAGAAATATTACTTCATTACCTTTGATTTCAAATACAACAACAAAAGAACCAATATGAGCTGCCCTCTTCCCTTTTAACTCGTACTTTTTGACAGGATAATGCTCCGGATTTTTCAAAATTTCGTCAATCTTTTTGTGCAGTCTCTCCAGCAGAATTTTATCTTTCTTGATATCTTTAATATCATTTAAGAAGGGTTTACTTAATATTTCCTGGTAATCCATATTATTTACAAAGAATCAAAAAGTTTCCTTCTTTCTTCAGAACCATTAACTCTTACAAAATCTCCTCTCTTGTAAGCTTCTTCACTTTCTTTGATTTCTTTGATAAATTGCTCAGAAAATTTTTCTTCAAAGTCAGATTCAACGATATGTTTACATTTAACTAAAAGTTCATATTCTTCTTTAGGTATCGTTATTGTTTCTTTTGCCATTTTAATGACTTTAAAGACTAACTTCTTTAAATAACTTTCTTTCGGTTTTGCCAAATGTACGCTGAGATCGATTTAGGCGCAAAGATCAAACCATCTTCTCAACCTCTTTCAAGACATCATTCACGCTTATGTTCTTCATGCACTTCTGGTAATCGTTTGAGTTCTTCGGATAAAGGCAATCAGGAACCTGCCCCTTGTGGACATTGATGCATGGGCTGAATTCGCAATTATTGCCTTTGTACAATCCGATGTTCCCTTTTCCGTAAGGTCCAAACCTCAGAGGCAAATTTGGCCCAAACAATCCAAGCGTCTTAACCTGTTGGGCAGCAGCAATGTGCATAGGTCCTGCGTCATTTCCAACAAACAGCTTTGATTTGGAAATCAGGCAAAACAACTGATTAAGGGTGATTTTTCCTGCAGAATTAATTGTGCTTGACTTATTTTCCATCTTATCCTGAATGCTTGTTATCAATTCATTTTCATTGCCATTGCCTACAAAAATAATCTTTGCCTTGTGCCTGTCCACCAATTCATCGCAAAGCTCAGCATAGCTTTCAAAAGGCCACATCCTTGACTTTGCGGATTCGGCTGCCCCCGGAGCAACGCACACGATAAAATCCTTGCTTTTTATCTTGTTTTCATTCAGGAATTTTTCAACAAGCTTCTTGTCGCTGTCTTTGAAATTTAGTCTTGGCAGTTTTTCAGCATCATACTCAGCATCCAAAGCCCTGACTAAATCCAAAAATGTCTGCACAACATGCTGCTGGTCATCATACTTGACTTTTTTCGAATAAAGTTTGGCTCTTGAATCATGCGAATAGCCCACAGAATATTTTCCTGCAAAATAAGAAATTATAGCGGACACGTTGAGGTATTCTTCCATATCGACAGCCAAGTCATATCTCTTCATGTTGCAGATTATAAAGGCAAATACAGAGAATGGATTCACTTTCATTTCCACAATCTTATCCAAGTTTCCATTTTTAAAGAAAACATCTTTGTTTCTTGAAGTTGCAAGCACATTTATCTCTGCTTTGGGATACTTCTTCCTCAGGGCTTCAATGGCCGGCAAAGTCAGGATTGTTTCCCCAATTCCCCAAAGCTGCACAACCAGTATCTTGCCAAATTCCATCCCTTCAATCTGCTTCTTCCTATTGAAAAATCCAAGAAAATTACAGATAAAGCCCCCTATGTACCTATCTACAAGTTTTATTAGCATAAACATGGAAGTTGCTAACTATATACAATATTTAAATATTGCCACAATAAAATAGATTGATGTTCCTTGCCTCTATTTCTGCCGTTTAACATAAACATTAAAGTAAAAATAAAAACCAAAACTATATTAATCTGCTACTCAGATAAAGAAAAATGAGATTTCAAATGAAGAGATCAAAAATATTTCTTTTTTTAGTTTCATTTTCTCTTGCTTTGATTGGATGCAGCTTACTAACAGAAAACAGTGACTTGTCAGGAAAAGCCAGCTCAGCTGCCAAATGCAAATCCCTGTCTTACATTGGCGGAAGTATGAATGCCTCGCATGTATCAAACGGTGAAAAGTATACTATATCATGCAATTTTGGCAAGGTTGTGGATTGCATTTCTCCAGAAATACCTTCAGGAACATGCAAATTTATCGGATTTAATGGAACAAAAGCCAATTTTGACTGCACAGCAGGAAATACGGGAGGAACTGTCCGCTGCAGCACTTTTGCTGATTCATCAAGCAAATGTTGCCAGCAATCAAATAGCCTTGGAGTTTTGAATGTTAATCAGGCATCAAAAAACTCGAACGGGCTGATAACAATAGCAGATAAAGATGCGCAAGGTCAAGTTCAGATATTTAGTGTTACCTCTAATGGGTCAAGTTGGAAACAGCTGACAAGTGACAATAACCATAGTTGGATGCCTGCATGGTCTCCTGATGGCAAAAAAATTGCTTACGTTTCACGTCAATCCGGAGGTATGCAAATTTGGGTCATGGACTCTAATGGCGATAATAAGAAACAGTTAACTGAGACACTTGCTGGTGTCGGTGCTCTGGCGCCTTCGTGGTCCCCTGATGGCCAGAAAATCGCCTATTCAAGCAATACCGGATCTCAAGCCCTAAAAATCTGGGTAATGAATTCAAATGGCTCAAACCGTCGGCAGATTACGCTAGGGCCCTTTGATGACAATATTCCGACTTGGTCTCCAGATGGAACAAAAATTGCTTTCACCTCAAATCGGGATGGTGGCAGGTATCAGATTTGGGTTATGAATGCAAAGGGAAAGAATCCAAAGCTTCTCACGAGGGCATACTACGACGAAAAACTGCAAGCAGATATTGAACAGAAGGTTCCTGCGTGGTCTCCTGACGGCAAATACATAGCGTATTGGGCTGGCGTTGAAGCCACTGATCCCAGGCGTGGCCTGCCACGCGATGTCTGGATTATGAACGCTGACGGCAGCAACCAAAGAAAACTTGGCACAGGCGATGACCCTAAATGGTCCCCTGATGGAAGCACAATCATTCATTCTGGCTGCGCTGATGAAAAGGGGGATCCTGTTGAACGCAGTTGTGGCTTGGAGCCTGGAGATGCAATTTCTGTTGTAGCCGTTGGCCCAAACGGCTCAGATAAACGGCTTCTTTTCAGGGCAAAAGGGACTATTGACGGGCTTTCATGGCAGCCGGTAAAAAATACTGTTGAAATTAGTATTTCCCTCCCCACACCAGTCAAACTCGGCAAAATTCCGGATAATGCTGATATCGTGTACCACTCTAATGGTCTTATCTATACTATGAATAGAAGTGGGGGAAATTTAGCTCAAATCACTTTTGAAAATCCGAGGAATATTGAGCATGTTGCCGTCTCATATGATCACCGATATGTGGTTATAGATGACCATCCCCGTCCTCTGCTTGGCAACGATGCCGGTCTCGCTCGGATGTTCCTTTTTGACCTTGAAAAGGGGACAGAAGCGCAGCTTGTACCGGAGTTCGCCGCTGCAGGAGATGGCGGGGTTGGTTTTGATCAGCATGGCTTCATATACTTTGCTGGATCTCGCGATCTGAGCCCGGACGATGCCTATGCTATTGAACTCTACAAGATTAAATACGATGGCACCGGCCTGACCCAACTTACCGATACACCTAACTCGCGCGAAGGAGACCCTGGCGTCTCTGAAGATGGCAGCTTGGTTGCATTTCTTCGGGTTCCTGCGGGCAAGAATTATGACCAGCTGTGGGTTATGAATTCCGATGGTACTAATCCTCGAATGGTCATCGACAACGCAGGCCCTCTTGGAGTCGCAAGCGTCCATGATCCAGAGGTCTCATCTGACAATCAGAGAGTCGTATTCAGCCGCTGGAATTCCGACCAGCCGAGTACGATTCCCGGAACCGGCCCGTATAAAAATAATCTCTGGATCATCAATATTGATACCACAGGACTACGCCGTCTTACAAAACCCGCATTTCTTACAATAGCTCCGAACCTAAATGGTAGTGATGCGCTCTTCACGGAAATTACTGACCAAGGCGCATTCGCATCAGTGGTTAGTTTGGACGGGGCGAAGCAAATTCCAACCAGAATCAAAGCGCAAGCGAACGCTCCTAAGTGGATACCCAAAGATGTTGCTCCTCCTACTAGCAATGCAATCCAATACCTTACTTTTCAAATCTTCACTTCCGACCATGATCCAGCAGTTCCTATCGGTGAATCACCCATGAAAGCCCCTCCATCAAAAACCGCTATGGCTGGAATGATTCAAAACGTCATTGACACCATTGGCACAAAAGGAAACAATGAAAGAAAACTTGGATTCATCATGGGGCCTTTAGCGCTCGATCAGACTGATGAGCAAATGAGGCAGATTATAAGGGATTCATTTGCTATTGCGCTCGAGAAAAATGTATCTATCGGCTTTCATATTGACGATTCTAAATTCTGGGTTAGAAGGAGCGACCTCTGGAGCAACTCCCAAAACGTCGAATGGCGCAATTGGAATGGCAAGCCAAGCACTGGGCTAAAACTCGCTTGGGGCCCTCAACCCGTTAAAATCGGGCCTCAGATGTGTTTTAACAGCAAAGCTGTCAAGCAGGAAGTGAAGCGGCTTGCGCGCGATGTCATTGGCCAAGAAATAGCGGATGGTGTTAATCGACTTACAAAAAAAGGGAAACAGGATTTACTTGCAGGAGTCATTACCGGATGGGAAACTGGTATGGGGAGGGATTTTGATGCCGAAGACAAGGTTCTCGGTTATTGTGGATTCACTAATCGCGGCTTCAACAAGACAAACCCACCTCCTGATCTTGATAAGGAACGAGAGAAAATCGTCCATGAATTTATCGAGCTTTGGGCAAAAAACCTTATAGCAGGAGGTGTCCAAAAGGAAAAGGTTTATGGCCATGTGGCATTCTTTCCTAAAGTCGCATATAATGATAAAAAATCAAAAGGTGAATTAAAATATAATGAAACATATTCACAAATGGTTTGGTCTGCACCTCCGGAAGTTGTAATAAGCGAATACCTGCATCCGGGTTATAGTTTGTATTCTACTGGTGGGATTGATGAACTCTATGAGCTTTTCGGCATCAGCGGCAATCCATCATGGGCTATGGCCGAGGGAACAAATATGGATTATCAGCGAAGCTCCATGGAATCTTATCTTGCGAGGATGTTCGGGCATGGAGCAACTTTGGTTAATATATTTGCATGGGGCATCGGCGGCAATGCAACAAAGAACGATCCTTTCCGCATTGCGACAGAAGGGCCAGATTCCATCAAGGCGTATAAAAAATTCCTAAATGGCAAGAATCTTTCCGAGTAGAGGAGATGCCGCGTGGCAGCCAATTCCATGAAGATCGTATTTATTGTAATCGGAGTTCTCATGCTTCTTGGCGCAGGGTATTTATTGCTTTTGAATTCTCCAGCCATGTCGCCTGGTTCTGGTACGTTCCCAATATCCCAGCGACCCGAGCCAACAGAAAAAAATAGTTCACTGAAAGATTTGCAATACTCCTCTGGAGAGTTAGTCATGGGAAGTGGTTCATTTTCTGCGGATCCCGGTGATAGTAGTACGTCAGATATATTCGTAATACAGATTGATGGAAGCGGTAGGCGCAATCTGACGAACGGAGGAATGAACGGATTGCCTGCTTGGTCTTATGATGGCAACAGAATCGTTTATATGCAGAAGCAAGGAGAAAATCCGCAGATATGGACAATGGATGCAGATGGCAGAAATAAAAAGCAGTTGACGTTTCCCCCTGATGGTGGAATTTCGCCTGCATTCTCCCCTGATGGTTCAAAGGTCATGTATGCTTCCATTCAAAGCGGCCATCCTGAAATTGTGGTCATGAATAGTGATGGTACTGATAAGCGTCAGCTGACGACCACTACCAAGAGTTCATTCACGAGGACTCATGGCCCCATAAGGTGGAGCATCCATTCTTCATTTTCCCCCGATGGAAAGAGAATAGCTTACGCGTCAACCCAGAGCGGCAACTCCGAGATATGGGTGATGAATGCCGACGGAACGAACCAGACACAGCTCACGTTTCCAGAAAACCCTACCGCTCCTGATGCCAATGCTCCGGCATGGTCTCCGGACGGAAAAAAGATTGCTTTTTGGTCTGGGTACGAGACAGAGTACGGGAATATTTGGGTGATAAATGCCGACGGCACAGGCCGCACACAGATTACCTTCGAGACCCAGGTTAATATTAATAGTGATAATCCTAGCTGGTCCCCAGACGGAAAGAGCATTATATTTGAATCCAATCGCAACCCCAACCCCTATAAGAACAATAGCGGCGCTCAAACATGGATAATGAATGCCGACGGCAGCAACCCAAGAGTGCTCCTGCCGTTCGCATATGGAGCCGGCAGAAGACCGTGGAGAGCAAAGATGCTCCAATAATCTTTTTTGGAAAACCACACGAAACCAAAAATTTATTAAATGGGTATAAGGATTAATTTACGAAATGAAAAATTTAACTTCTCTTTTTCTGGTTTTATTCTCAGCTACAATTTTCACTTTTTTCTCATTTCATGACTTTCAAGATGATTCAATGAGTTTCATTTATTCTGAAAACTCACGCAATTTAGTTGGAAGGGCTAATAAACTTCCGCTACCGACAGAGTCAATCATCAATCAATTAAAAAATGTAAATTGGACATATAAGAAGATTTTTGGAATTGAAGATATTCCGACTACTGGATTAGAGCCATTGGGAACTCAACTGGGAATCGTAACTATCTATTCACCAAGCGTCGTAAAGTACAACGGCAAGTATGTCATGATGTTCGGTGCCGGTGTTATTCCATGTGGTCCTGGCTCACAGGATGCGATTGGGCTTGCAGAGTCGAGTGATGGTCTTAATTGGACATTCAAAAAATTCATTCTCCGGCCCGATCACAAGGCATGTGAGACAAGTTCGACTCAATGGCCTACCGGTATCATCCATCAGGTGAACGATCCCTCGCTATTTGTGCAAGATTCTGCAACTTCCGGTGAAAAAAATTTGTGGGTTCTCTATACCGCTGCCGAGTGGCATCCGGAAATTCCAAATGGAGATAGTTGCGGAAATATTGGCATTGCCTCCTTTGATAAGAATTATAATCTGCTCTTCCGAAATGATAAATATCTAAATGGTTTGAGCGCGTGTGATGCGAATCATACTGGGTATTCGCGACCAGACCTGCAATGGATTAGTCTGGGCGAGACAAGATTATGGTTTGATGTTTTTTCAAAAGTATTTCAAAGCACGCCTGTAACAAGATTAGATCAGTTACCAGAGTCATCACCCATTCGGACCGAGCAGATGGATACCGTCGGCACGGCCGACTTAAACACTCCGAAGTTAATGTATGACGAAATGCAAGTCGTAGTACTTCAAAACGGTTTCGGTGGGTCTGCGGAAACATACTTCGGAATCCAGGGCCGTTCGCGGGATAAAAACAGTTTATGGGATGCACAGTTTATTCCTATCACTCGACTATCCGGCCAGGATTGGGACTCGTGGTTTCATGGGACGCCTTCGTTTTTCCTTGATGAATCTTCATGTAAGCCGCTTCTTTACTTTGCGGGCACTAAACGTTCGGCTTATTGGTATCCAGTTGGCTCCATCGCCGTTGCAATCCCTCCCACAGGAAAAACTTTCAATTTCCCTCTATGTAATAATTTTCCACCAGACAACCAGATTCCTTCCGTCTCCATAACCAAACCGTTGAATAAAGCCGTCATTAAGAAAGGAATATCAACTATCATCAAAGCAACTGCATCGGATAACATCGGAGTTACACATGTGGAATTCCTCGCTGATACAGAACTTCTTTGCACCGTTTCAGCTCCACCATACAAATGCACATGGACTCCGAAGGTCGCCAAGGCATATAAGCTGAAAGCCAAGGCGTTTGATGCCGCTGGAAATATGATGAAAACGACTGTGTCTGTGATTGTGCGATAAAAACCTGATGAAAACAAAAATTGTTTTTATAGTTATCGGAGTTTTGATTATTTCTGTGGTTGCTTTTTTAATTTTTTCAAATCATCCTCCAGAAAGCTTTCCGAAAAAAGCAGAACAAGTACAAAAAGGCATGGAAAAATGGGTAAGTGAAGGAAAAAATCCATCTCCAATTTCAGCGATTCTTCAGGAAATTGATCCGCTGATGAAATCTGGAAAATATAAAGAAGCTGAAGCGGTATTAGACAAGGCAATTGAAATGCTTGAAAGCGAAAAAGAAATCGATATCAATAAAAATTTTACACAAACTAACTCTCAATTTCCAAGTATTAAAAGCGATGAAATACAATATCTCATTTTCCAGCTTTTTACATATGCGCCAAGCCCTGAAGGAAAAACACAGCCTTTTGATGGAAAAGACATAAGAAATAATATTGATGATATTCTTAAGGCAGTTAATAATAATCGCGGAGATGGAAAGACGCGCCAGCTTGGAGTTTCGATTGGGCCTTTGGCGCTTGACCACACCGATGAGGAATTGCGTACTATGATTCGAGAATCATTCAAAATTGCCGAGGAGAAAAATGTGGCAGTTGCGTTTCACATTGACGATTCGATGTTTTGGATTAACCGAAAGGATTTGTGGAGCGATCCACAAAATGTGGAATGGACTGATTGGGATGGAACGATTCATCCCCAGCGCTTTGTTGGCTGGATTAATATAAAACTTGCTCCTCAGATGTGCTATTCAAGCCCGACACTTCGCCAAGAAATCAGGCGCATTGCCAAGGATGTCATCGGAGCAGAAATAAAAAAAGGAATAGATGGGCTTGTAGCAAAACACAAGGAATCTCTTTTTGCCGGGGTCATAGCCGGCTGGGAGACTCATCTTCCTGACCCGAGCTATATTGGAAAGAATGACGATGCAGCGAATAATCTGAAAATTGTGAAAAAGAGGATAGGCTACTGTTCGCTAACAAACTCAGGATACAGCGCCTCAAACCCGCCTGCTGATTTCGACAAGGCATTGGAAGAAGTTCTCAATAATTGGATTGATTTATGGACGAATAGTTTATTTTTATCAGGTATTCCAAAGGATAGGATTTACAGCCACATTGCCTTCCCTCCAAGAGAATTGTTTACTCCCTCCTTTATCGATCAGATTAAAAAGCAAACAGATATTACTAATTTTTCATATTCAGCTATGGTTGGGCATGCTGTGCCTTCAGTTGGCTTTACTGCAAACGCCCGGGCCGGGTTTAGTGTTTATCCTAATATTTTGAAAGTAAATGGTACTGAAGCGACTTTTGCAAATATCTACAACGAGCTGGAAAGGCAGGGTAATCCGCACTGGGCAATGGCAGAAGGGACGAACACTGCCGTTGGGAGTGGAGCAGTTGGCCTATCGTGGGAACAGTATCTCTCAAACTTTTTTTCGCATGGCGCTTCGCTTGTCAATATCTTTGCCTGGCAGGAGCCAATTGATTCAGGAGGGCCATACGGAAAGGCGACAAAAAGCAAGGAAGCTATTGAAGCGTACAAGAAATTCTTGAGCGGTCAATTGTAAAAACATGAAACCAAAAATTATTTTAATTGTCATTGGAATTATTTTTATAATTGGAATAGCCATTTTCATTCTAATCAATCGTCCTTCTGAAACCCAATTGAGAATACAGGAGAAAGCCAATAAAGTCCAAGCAGGAATTGAAAAATTAATCTCTGCAGGAGGCGACCCAACACAAGTGCAAAATCAGCTTCAGGAGCTTGATCCTTTATTGAAAGCGAAAAAATATGACGACGCTGAAAATATTTTGGACAGAGTTCTTTTACTCCTTGATAAAAAAAATCAGGAGCAGTTTGGCACATCAACGGCAAACGGCACGGCAAGCGGACTCATTGCAGTTTCCTATCAAGATGAAAAAGGGCGCTATCAGATTTTTACAGTTTCTCCTGATGGCTCAAACCGAAAGCAATTGACAAATGATGGCAACGGCAACGTTGCGCCAAAGTGGTCTCCTGATGGAAAGAAAATCGCATATATGACACAATCAGAGGCCCAAAATGGAATTGTCTTCCACGTGATGAATGCTGATGGCTCTGATAACAAGGCCATCACCGAAAAGCGCTCCGGTAGTATGAGTTTACTCCCAGATTGGTCTCCGGATGGCGAACATATTGCTTATACTGCTGGCTTAATAACTCCAGACATGGAGCAGGAACTGGCATCTGGAAAAAAAGACCCAATGGATATCATGAATGTCAAAATCTTTGTAATTGATGCCGATGGTTCTAATAAAAAACAGCTTACTTTTGGAAATGATTCTGACGCAGTTCCGAGTTGGTCACCTGATGGGAAACGCATTGCATTCGCTTCGGATCGCGACTGGGACAAATTCCGCATTTGGGTGATGGATTCTGACGGTAAAAATCCAGTTGCATTAACCGAGTCGTCGTATGATAACTCGATTGGTGCCCCTGTCGAGCAAAAAGTCCCCGCATGGTCTCCAGACGGAAAATACATTGCTTATTGGCAAGGTGTAGAGATGTTTGAATTGAGCGAAGCCACCAGGAAAGGCACTAGCCAGCCTACAGCACGCGACCGCAATATCATGGCAACCTGGCATATCTGGGTGATGGATGCTGATGGAACGAACAAGAGAATGCTTACGCAAGGTGATGATCCAGCATGGTCCCCAGACAGTAAAATGATTCTTCACCCAACTCTTCCGATCTATGGGGAGAATCCTGAGCCGATTGGAGTAGGGGCTACAAATCTCGACGGCACAAATCGTCATGTGCTTTTTACTGTGCCGGGAATAGGTCCACAGAGATATTCGTGGCAGCCGGTGCGATGAGTTCCACATATCACGCCATATTTTTCCGTCGTACAGAATGCCTTGGAAGTCAGACGTCCCACATAGGCGCTTCTGAATCAAGCATGAAAACCAAATTCATAAAATGTTCAAAAATTTTCTGACAAATAAAAAATGGATAAATACCAAAAATTCGGGATTTTTGCAATACTCTTTTCCTTGTTTTTTGGCATTGCCATGGCAAAAGGCTCGGAGAGAATATTATATTTGGCAGGAATTGTCTATGGCCTTTTTTTCATATTCCATGCGCCAATTGAAAAGGCAATAATCCCAAAAATAAAAAGGCCGCTTCTTTCTTACGGAATAGCTGTGGTCCTGAACGGCTTATTTGTTGAAGTGCTCGCTTTCTTAAGCAACTTGGATAAGATTAGAGCTGGAGAAACAGCTTATTTGTTTGCTACAAGCAGCATTTTTGCTGACCTGTTAATGAGCCTTCCATATTATATTGTACTGGCTGCTGTATTTGCATGGTCAATTCGGCATTATGAAATATCAGTATTTGAGCTGGGATTTATTATCTGGATTTTCTGGGCAATTTTTGTCGACAATTGGGCGCACTTCAAGGAATTGGTTTTTCAGGGCCAGATAGTTGGCTTTATTTTAGCAGGCTTTCTGATGCTTTTTACACTGCATGGCTCAATCCTGCTTTTTGAGAATAAATTCAAGGAAATATATCCCAACAGGAGCATGAGCTGGAAAAAATATCCTGTTGTTTTTTCCCTGCAGGCATTATCAATTATAATAACATTTATTATTGCCTTTGCTCGGTACAAGTTTTTCTAAGATTAAGAATAAACAGATGAAGCGCATTTCAATTTATTTTTTTTGCTGAATTCATTCCAAGGGCAGCAAAAGCATGGATATTTAATAATGATTAAGGATTGGTGTCCTTAGCCTACTTCTTCCTGCTTTTTTTCATTGCAACGATTCTTACAATCTCTTCAAGCTGCTTCTGATTTTTCCTTGTCAGGGTGTATGTATAAAACACAGCACCTATCAGAAATATAAAGCCGGTAATTGTTAACAAATCCAGCGCTCTCAAAAACCCTGCGGGCTTGACAACAGGGTCAAGCAAAAACGGAAACAGCGAAACCAAAATAAAAAGTACCCACAGCAGAAGCCAAAATCCAAACTCTTTTGTTGTGAACTGCTTCCTTTTGTAGTTCAAAAAAGAATAGTAGATCATAAACAGCCCAAAAAGCGAGCCTGCAATCTGAATTCCAAGGATATTCGCCATTTTATTTCGTGTTAAACAGCCTCCACCAAAGCATATTCATTACAATTTTTATGCCGTCTACAATTGTTGTGCCCTTGTACCTGTCGGAATAGATTGTTTCAATTGGAATCTGCACATATTTTAAGTTTTGCTTTCCTGCCCTTGCTATCATCTCAGATTCCATTGAATAGTCGCTTGCATTCCACCTTATTTTTTTGTACGCATCTGCGGTGAATGCCCTGAATCCGCATTGGGTGTCCTTCAAGCTGACGCCGTAAAACAGGCTGACAATGCCTGATATGAACCAGTTTCCGAAGCGCAGCACAATCGGCATCTTCCTGCTTAGCTTCCTGTAGCTAAACACGATGCTATATTTTTTCAATTTGTCCAGAAACCTTGGAATGTTGTCAGGGTTGTGCTGCGCATCAGCATCAAGCACAACAATCAATTTTGCACCTTTCTTAATAGCATAGTCACAGCCTGTTTTAAGTGCAGCGCCCTTGCCCAGGTTGACAATGTGCCTCAAAACAATTGCACCTGCCTTCTTTGCATAAATGCTTGTCCTGTCCATGCTCCCATCGTCAACAATCACAACTTCATCTGCATATCTCTTGGTTTTCTTGATAATCAAGGCTATGTCCCTTTCCTCGTTGTGTGCCGGTGTTATGGCCCAGACATTGTTCATTTTCATCTAGGAGCTGTTTGCTGCAGGCTCTGCCGAAGGAATGATGGCTGTTGCTTCGGTTTGTTTTCTCAAATTATCGACATAGGGTTCAACAATAGTCGCATTCTTTCCATCCCAATCAACCTTGTAAACATAAATGTCAGTTCCTGTCAAGCCTCTTGAAGGATGATTAAATAATTTAAAATACTTAAGCCCATGCCCCTGCATGTAAAACATTCTCGTGAACATTGAGCCTACAAGCTGCGGGCTGGACATCACAACCAAGACGCTGTCTTCACCTGCCGGAATTACTGTAAACCCAAGGCCGAATGTATTCCCGTCAAATTGTTTTTTGTAAATGCCATCCTCTGTGGTGAACGCAACTGGATTTGCCCTTATCTCAGTGCCGCCAACCTTGCCAAAGACGTCATAGCCGGTCATATTTATGAAAAATGAGGCATATACATCCCTGCCGGAATTGTCCTTGCCAACGCTCAGTTGAGGGCATTCAAAAATACCATCTCCATTCCTTGCACAGTTTATTGTGCCTGCATACCCCGGCCATGGAGCAACCCATTCATTTGCCTTCCTGTTAAGTTTGTTTGCGTCATCTATGCCCAATATCTCCTGCATTTCAACGTATAGGTTTTGCGCATTTTGCCTGCTATAGTTAAACTTGGCTGCCATATATTGGACAGCGTCTTCTTCAGCCATGTTCCTTGCATTCTGCCATATGTCAGCTCTTTCAAAATTCCAGCTGCCGAAATGGCCCCAAACACCGCTTTTTCCAATCATGTCATCTGAGGCAATGAAGTAGCCTTCTGCAGGATCGCAATGGGTATATGAAAGAAGCTCCTTGATTTTTTCATCACTAAATTTATAGCCCATTAATTTTTTCTCGGCACTTTTTTTGTCAAGCCCTACAATTTCATTTATTATCTTAATAGATAAGTGAGTGTCGTTGCCATCTAATTTTTGCAGCAAAACATAGGCATCATTGCTGCTGCAATCCATCATTCTCAGAATTCCAAGAGATTGGTTTTCATTGTCCGACATCAACAGCTTGCCAACCCAGTGAGCCGGTGGATAGGTTTGAGTTGTTCCGTCAAATGTGACCCTCCTGTCAGTTATTGACTTGAAATGATGTCCAAAATCCCACCACGATGTTATTATTGCATCTGGCTTTGAATCCTCCTTTATTGCGGTCAAAGCAGAGTACCAAGCGTCATTGACAATTGGCGGATCAGAACTTGAAGCGCCTATGGCAGCCTTTGTGGGATTCACATAAACCAAAGACAATATCAATAAAATAAGGACAGAGTTGCCGACAATCTTGTTAATTTTCAGCTCTTTGTTCAATAATTTTGAGCTAAACATATACAGCTTCCCAAGCGCAACACCAAACGCAACGCTGAATGCAGGAGCAAGAAGCAATGTGAATCTAATTCCTTTTATGCTCGCGAAAATAGTTGATACAATCCACAGCGAAAGCAACAGGGAAAGTTTGAAATCATAGGATCTGTCTTTGTGGTATATCAGAATAATCATCCTTACCGCAACTGGAAGCAGGACTCCTGCCATTATGGTATATATTGAGTTTATAGTTTCTGCTTTCACAAGCTGCAGGAATGCAGCATAATAAATAAATCCAGCAACGTTGTAATAAAAATCAAACTTCCTCAGGCCCTCTGTTCTTGAGACTGCCAAAAGCAATCCGATTAAGCTTATGTAGAAGAATAGGTACCCTCCAACTGAATTGGCAATGCCATTGAAGGAGCCTTCATTCAATTCTGCAACTGTGGTCAATACATTTGGCCACAATGAGCCGCTGCTCACCGGCTCTTTGATTGACTTAAAGCTTAAAGGGCCAAGAAAGCTGTTGCTGAACTGGCCCCATCCAGAAAAGAAAGTGGTGAACATTGCAGTTGCAATGAAATAAACAATGCCAAAAATTATTATATCCCTGATAACAGTATTCTGGAATAAGAATCTAAGATTTTTCCTGATGTCCAGAAGGTTTGTAAGCACTAGGTATAGGAATGTCACTGCTACAGTAATGAGGAGAAAATCAAAAATGAACCACCAGCCGCTCCATGCTAAAGTGAACAAGCCTGTGAAGAAACCTGCCAGAGCAGCAGAAATAATGACCTTGGCTATGCTTGTGGCGTCAATAGTCTGAATGAACAGCCAGGTGACGATCAGCGGAAAGAAGATAACCCACCCATCATTGTCAGCATGCCCAAACATAGTTCTTCCTAAGAATGCGGAATTTACTGCCATTATCAACCCCGCCATGAGAGCGCCTGTGTTTCCGGCAATTTTCCTTGCTATTAGGAAAACAAGCAAGACACACAAAGCCGACAAAAATACAGGAGCATAAAATGATGAGCGAATCAGAGTCAGGCTTGGCGAAAATAAATGCAAGAACTTGTAAAAATATGCCAAGAAGTATGAATGAAACATGTCGCCAGTTACAAACCTTCCTTTTGGAGCTACTTGCCTGTTGTCATAAGATTTCCCTTCAACCAAGACATCGCCAGGATAACCATGATCGACAATATTGTCAGCATACCTGACCCAATAATAAGGATCAATGTCTGGCATGTAATTATTGCCATTCTCGTCCTGGAAGAATGACTTGACGTAGTCTGATGTCCCTTTCACCTGCTGGTCAATCTGCTGCTTGTTCTGATTGATAAAATTCTGCATCTCTGTTTCAACCAAAGCATCCTTGTTTGCACTTGGCAAATTTGGGTATTGCTGGTCTATGCTATTCCTTATCTGGTTTCTGATGTTGTTGAACACGCTATTTGATGCCCAATCATCAGCGAATGGCAGGGTATCAGCCTGCATTCTGACATAGATTGAAAGTATTATTGGAATCAAGGCAATTAATACGATGCCATATGTTTTAAAGAAATCAGCAAATTTTGACCAGTCTACGTTTATATCCTCGCTTCCTCTTTCCTTTTCGCCAGATTTAAAGAAATTCTTGACTTTGCTGAAATCTACTGCAATCTCTTCATCTTCGGTTTTCTCGGTTTTTGGGCTATCTTCAGGCTCCTTCTCTCCCTTGCCCTTGAAAAACTTCTTTATCTTGCCAAAATCTATCGAAAATTCCTCGTCTGAATTTTCGGAGATGCCAGAAATCTTTGATTTCTTAGCACTTATAGAAATTTCTTCGTCTTCTTTTGACTCCATAAACAAAATACACCCTTTGGAAGGGAAATGGCGCATCATTAAAAAGCTTTTGTTAGAAAGGCTTTGCACAAAAAGTAGTTTTGCCATCAAAATGCGAAGCCAATCCGGACATTGTTTTAGCATTTTTCGAGGTTCCAGATAGAAAAATGCCATTATCCCATACATTGCAGCTGAGTCGATGGCAAAAACGAGATTCAAGAGCGGGTTATTGTGCAAAGCCTTTAAGCAAAGAGCAGCTTTGAGAAGTAAAGAAATCCGGGCTCCTTGAGCAGCAAGTTTGCCACAAGAGGTATTGGAGTGTCCCTGTCATATTTTTTTAGTATTTTTCTTACCTTCTCTTTATCCATGAGTCCCAATAGCCTGTCGTAATCCCTGTCGCTGAATTTGTTTAACAGATTCCTAATCCTCAAGTGCAAAAGCAATTCCTTTCCAGACTGCCTTTTGAATTCCTTATTGTAGTCTTTCTTGCCGATAATGCAATCGCACAATGTATGGGCTGCTTTTAAGGATGGTATTATCCCGCCTCCAGTTGTTGCTTTGGCTTGGGTTGCAGCATCGCCTATCAAATAGACATTGCCTTTTTGCAGCTGTTTCTTTGGATTATACACGGGAATTAAGCCGGATTCCCAGCACAGCACTTCTTTTTTACCTGTCCTTTTCTGCAAAAACCTGTAGAAATGCTCTTGAGCATTTTCAAAGCAGCCAATGCCAATCCTCGCAGTACCATCAGATTCTGGCACGCACCAGCCAAAAAAATTTGGAAAATCACTGCCAAAATACGTTTCGAAGGCTGTGTTGTCCATGCTAAGGTTTACTTTCGCCTGCATTCCAATATAATTCCTCTGGTCTTGAGCCATGCCGCAAGCTTTAGCCACAGAAGAATATGGGCCGTCAGCTCCAATAACAATGTCTGTCCTGATGTCCTTTGTTTTATTGCTTTTTTTGTCCTTTATTTTTATAAGGTCCTTCCCATTGAAATCCAGAAACTTGTGGTTAAGCAGCATTTCAGCTCCGGCTTCCTGCGCCATCTCGGCAACAAACTGGTCAAATTTGTCACGCCACATCACAATTTCATCAACATTGACTGTGATTTTATTGCTTTTGCTGTTGACAATCACCTTGTCAAGCTTATTAGCAACTATTCCCTTCTTCAGCCTGAAAAATTTTTCAATTGAATGGGTGACTATGCCTGTACATTGAATTGGCTTGCCAACAGTGTCATGCTCTTCTATTATCACTGTTTTTTCACCCTGTTTTGCCAGCAAGTAAGCCAAATAGCTTCCCGCAGGCCCGGCCCCTATTATAGTAATCATGCCGTATAGAATTGCAATCTTATATATATAGATGATTAAAAATATCCTTTAATTTATTTTCAATATAGAAATAAAATAACAATTCAATCTAATCCCAGATAAATCTTTAAATATGTAAACCTCTACTTTAAGGATATGTACCTACTTTCAAATGGTTAAAACCGAAAACTTTATATAGTAGCTTATAGATACTTCAAAAATTGTAATTACTGTCTAATAATAAAAATTTGTTGGGGCAGTCGCGGTAAATGACTAGAAAAATACTAAGTTTAGGAATGTTGATGATTTTGCTTATTCCTTTGTTTGCTAGCTTCGCTTATGCAAGCTCAGCGTCAGGCTCTGATAAAATTTCAATTGATGAGGTCAGGGTCAACAGGCACACATTGGCGGAAGGCAAGACAAACCTTATCCCTGAAGCTTTTATCTTCAACACATATGTTGACTTGGCTGCTTTTGCAGACTTGCAGAATCTGAAGGTAGATGCTGTGCTTACAGACTTAAAGACCGGACTTACGGTGTCCGATTCCACAGTGCCCTTTACTTTGTTTGATGGCCATAAGACATCTGCTCTTTTGCTTCTTGACGTCAGCGATCTAGGAGATGAAAGATTCAAGCTGGAAATCAAAGTTGGCAATGACCAAGGCAAGCTTGAAAGCAAAATCTATTTCATTGCTTTTGATGATGTCAAAGGCGATGGTTTTGATGTATCCATCGACAGGGTTATTTTAAATGGGGTTGTTCTTGCAAGCTCAAAAGAAAACCTTGTTGATGATGCTGATGTGTACTCTGCCTTAGTCGAGTTTACAGCGCTTGAGGATCTGGAAGATGCGCATGTCGAGGCAATCCTTCAGGGAAAAAGCAGCGGCAAGGTTGTTTCTGATGCGACAGCAACTTTTGATTTGGGCAATGACAAGAAATCATCTGCAACTTTGACTTTAAGGCTTATCGACGACCTTAAGAGGGAAGGCAGCTTTAGCTTGACAATAAAGATTATTGATGCAGAGGGCAATGTTGAGCAGAAAGCATATGGATTGGCAACAGACTCTTCAGCAGCAAGAACAGGATTGGATGTCTCAATAGACAGGGTGAAAGTCAATAGTAAAGTAGTTGCAGAATCGAAGACAAATTTTATTGATGAAGACAACGAATTTGATGTCCTTGTAGAGTTCACAACTCTGGAAGATTTGGAAGATGCGCATGTCGAGGCAGTTTTAAAAGACCTCAAGAGCGGTGCTGTTATAGCCGATGCTTCTCCAAATTTTGATATGGATGAAGACACAAGCGACTCTAGGCTTTTGACGCTTGAATTGATAAATAAGCTGAAGCAGAGCAATTCCTTTGAATTAACGATAAAGATTGTGGATGCAGAAGGCACCTCAATAAAGCAGATATACGGGCTCACAATGAACGGCAGAAATCTAGTTAGCGGAGCAGCCGGAAGAGCATTGGACGTTTCTGTTGACAGTGTCGAGGTGGAAAGCAAGATATTGGCGGCAGACGAAAATAATTTTCTTGTAATTGGAGAAGGCGAAAAAGAAATTGGATTGAGGGTAAGGCTGACAGCGCTTGAAAATGTTGAGAATGCCCACATAGACGCTGTTTTGGCCTTTGAAAACGGCGATGTGGTTGCAGATGCGACAACAACTTTTGATATGGGCAAAGACGAGAGCACATTAAAGAAGCTTGAGCTGCCATTGATCGGGCCTTTTGAGCAGAATAGCTTCAAGCTCAGAGTTAAAGTTGTCGATGCCGAAGGCGACTTTGAAGAGAAAGTATATGGATTGAAGATAAGCCAGAAGGAATTCCCATTTGTAATAAGCAGCTTGATGCTAATGCCTGAAGATAATGTGGCAGCAGGCAAAAGCCTTGTCGTGAGCTTAAGGTTCAAGAACAGCGGTGTGGTTCCGCTTGAAGGGATAAGGGCAGAGGTAAGCATTCCAGAGCTTGGAGTTTCAGCAACAAGGTTTGCTGACCAGCTTGCAAACAAAGGAAAGAAATCCGAAATAGAGGAAGATTTTGTCCTCAAAATCCCTGATGATGCCCAAACAGGCACATACACATTGAGATCAGAAATAATGTCCCAATTCGGAAGCGAAAGCGAAACAAAAGAAATGCCTATACTAGTTACAGGAACGGATGACCAGACAAAGCAAGTGGTCAATGACAAGCTTTTGATAAATGTCCCGATACTTAAGCAGGACATGCGTAATGACGGCAGCGAAGTCATATACACCTTGATGCTGACAAACCAGGGGCCTGATGCCAATGCTTATACTGTATTGCTGGACGGGGCAGACTGGGCCAGCTTAAGATTAAGCGACTCAAACACGTTTGTCATAAGGCCAAAAGAAACAAAAGCAATCAATATATTCGCGTCAACAACTGCAAAAGTGAAAGGCGAGCAGATTTTCCTTGTTACAATAAAAAGCAATGATAAAGTGCTGAAGGATATTGCGCTCAAGGGAAATGTAGCGTCAAGCGCATTTTTGAATGCCAGCCTTAAAAACATCCTAGAAATAACCCTGATAGGCATCGCAGTATTGCTTGCCGGGATTGGGCTTGCTTTTGGCATAAAGAAATGGCTGGAGCCAAGCGAAGAATTCAGCGAAGAGATCCCGGACCAGACAGAAGGGGAAGCTTACTATTAGATTATTTTTTCTTGATTTTTTTAATTCTTTAGAACTTCAATAAAGTTAATGAGTAAAAAATAAAAAGTGGGGATGTAGGGATTTGAACCCTAATTTCGGCTTTTGAGTGATTCCACTGAAAATCAGCCGCTATCGCCTTAATCATTTCATCGCTGTGCATCTGTGAGCGAGTTTGCACGAGCTCACTCGCATATCACCAGCTCAGATTTCCAGATGAACTGGAGGCGGCTATACTGGCCAGATTGTACTACATCCCCGATATGGTAACATAGTTTTTATTCTCGTTATTTAAAGATTATTGTTTTTTTAAACGTATAGCATATTGAATTTATTCATCGTAGACTTTGCTTAATCAATAAATTTTATTCAATAACAAATTCAAAAATAAAATATACAAAAAAATCAAAACTCAATTTTATCGCCTATCTCAGTTTTTGTCATCTTTATGGTTCCATTCGGCAGTTCAACAGCGTACATCGCTTTTTTCCTTGATTTATAGAGTGTAAACGGCCTGAAGCTTTCTTTCTTATCGACAACAATCTTACCCTCGTTCAGAAACAATACATCTATTGAATAAAAGACAAAAAACATGTGCAATGAGATGCTCTTTTCCTTTTCAAATTCAAAGACTAATGCCTTTTCCTGTTTCTTTGAGAGCATCAATCCCATAAATTTTGAGAAAATATCACCGCAGATTCTGGTATTTTCAGCTATAATCTTCTTTTTTGTCAGGTTTCTTATCATTTTGAGCTAATTGAAGGATTTTTTGAGGCACTTATGGCAAATATCACCAAAGTTCTAATATTCTTAAACTTATGCGGAATCGGGATATGTTTCAATATCATCAAAATCAAAAAGTTTAAATATATGTTGCCCAAACAATTATCATTTGCCACATAAGTTGCTACATTAAAGAGGAGTGATAATGAAAAAAGAGGGTTTTAGCGCTATAGTTAATTCTAAAGATGCGAAAGTGAATACTGCGCTGTTTTTATGCATAGCTCTGATTTTCTTAATGACTGTTTTCTATACTCAAGCAATGTCAATAAAATTGCTAGCGCCATTGAACAATACTTATAATAATTCTATCGGCAGGAACGTAAATTTCACATTTAATGTAACTTGGGATCGTGCCTCTGAAAATCAGTCGAATTGTACATTGTACATCAATACAACAAGTGCTATCAGTGGTTTCAATGGAAATAACGGCTGGGTTGGTGCAGCAAACAGAACAAATGGGACAGGAATTAATGCAAATACTGATGGCATTATTAATAACAGTATAAGCTACATTAACTACACATTCAGCACAAATGGCAACTTTACTTGGAACATTGGCTGCCTTAATAGCTCTAATGGCACGCAAGTTGATTTGTTCTTTAATAGCACAAACTTGACTTTTTTCCTTGATTCATCCGCGCCACAATTCAACTTTACAGTCCCTGATCAAACAGTTAATTCATCCTTGAACACTTCCTCTTCAACAGAGGTTTTATCGATACAATTCAAAGTTAATGATTCTGGGCAAGGGTTGAATATGACTATAAATAATTCTATTAACCTATCCATATTCTATGGCGGAGCGCAAGTGAGGATTTTCACCTATATAAACCGAAGCGATACAACCAACTTAAGCTGTTCAGCGACAAATGGTGATATCAGCACTGCTGCCACAACCTGTAATGCTACTTATAGGAGTTTCACTAGCAACGGAACATATCTATTAAACATATCGGCAATGGACGCTCTTGGCACCTATAGCACAGGCATTTCATCACGAGTCACAGTTGACCAGATACCACCATATGTCGTTAATCTCACTATTTGCACTAATGAAACAGGCTCCTCAGCAATAGAGTCTTATTGTGATAGATATGGTGCAAGTGCGCCATCAGATGTGCAGACTAGTGGAGGCTCAGGCGCGCAAGGCAAAAGAATCTTTGTATTAGCAAATTTTACTGATAACTTGACACAACCGTCCCATGCAGACTTGCAGTTCTTTAATGTAACTGCTAATTCTTGGCAGACTGTAAATACCACAAATAATTATATATCGGGTAATATAACAAATGCTGGAACAAATACCAATGCAAGTATTAATTTCAGTTTCATGCCCTCAAAAGGCCGCAATGAATTTGAAGGCAAGAATATAACCTTTAGAATATTAGTTAATGACACGCTTGGCAATAGAAATACTAATGCCTCTCATGAATCTGGCGCAGCACGAAACATCACTGTGAACATCAATGATACGACAAAGTCAGCTATAACAATCAATGGGACAGTTTCAGTAAACGGCTCTAATCTAACAGGTTCAACAGCCACATTGCCATTGGTAAGCTGGTCTGTAATTGAAACAAGCGGCATGGCAGAAATCAACGTCAGCCTTGATGGGGTGTTAGTTGGCTGCAACAAGTTCAAGAGATTTACAACCGCAAGCGCTTCTGATGGCAACGCAGATGCCTTTAGAAATAGCTCATTCACACCAACAAACGATCCATCATGCACATTGGTAAATGGGTCACACTTCATCTTAGTACAAACAAGAGATACATGGGGAAATATTGAAGCCAGAAATCACACTTTCACGGTTCAAAGCGGAGGCGTTCCAGCATTAAACTTTAGCAACGTAACTGCCAATAATCTTATTACTACCGCTGCTGTAAATGAGACAAACCTGACTTCAAGCATATTAAGAGACAATGTTAAGGGACTTGGGTTTTATGGGCTTGGAATTGCTGGATCAGGAGCAAGTGTCGCTAACCTATCTTATGTTTCGAGTTGTGATTCAAGCACAACAGTTTATTTCCAAAACAACACTGTGGTATTCCCATTCAATGCATCAACATGCCCAACAACATCGGGCAATAGGTCGTTAAAAGTAACTGTAACAGACACAGCAGGAAACTCAAATGCAACAACATTTGGATTCCTTGTTGATAATGTGGCTCCTTCAATTTATGTTTACGCACCAACAAATGGACAATCCTTTACGAACAGCAACGTATCAATAAATTTCTCAGCAATTGACCAAGACAGTTCTATATCCTTTGTAGGTTATTACCTTGACAATGTATCTGCACCGATTGCAATAAACACAAGCACATCAGGAGGCACAGGCGGCCAAGGTGTCAATAACACTTATGGCAACAGCACGTGGTTCTTCTTCACGCCCGGAACCCATACGCTAAAGCTGACAGCGAATGATTCTTTAGGTAATGTAGTAAATGCAACCCAATTGACTTTCACAATAACAGGTCCTCTGAACTTTTCAGACTATGTGAATACATCGTTGCTTGTTACCAATACTAATATATCTTTTGTCAACTTGACTGATGCTTCAGGTGAAACATTAAATAATGGAAGCAACAGTTTTAGGGTTGTTAATGACTCGACCTGGAAACTGTTTATGGACATGAACGGCTCGCAGAGAATAGACAATGTTACTGTTGTATTTAACGGTTCCGCTGCAAACTGGGACAGGAACTTTACTTTCCTGATGAATAATTCGCTTACAATGACTCAAATAAACAATAACTTTACTTCAGAAGTTCAGGAGCTTATATGGTTTGATAAGACAATTCACGATTTCCTCCCCAACAATAATTCATATTATGGAATAATAAATTACAGGATTAACAATGCGAGCCAATACGAGATTGGTGGCAAATTCGAATTATGGTATTTCCCGGACATTGATGATGTCACCGCAGAGAGTAACTTGTCTGAATGCGCAGCAGGATTTAGTCCAAGCTTTACTGCTTCAGCCTGCTGGAATTACACAGACAACAGCTCGATAAGGGTATATTTGCCCCATTTCAGTGGATTAGGGTTTGTGAACAATTCAGCAATCCCATTGGTAAATGTCACAACACCAGCTTTAGACCAGTTAGTAGGCATGTTTGTTCCAAACATATCAGTAACAGCAGACGCCATAAGTTGCAAATACTCAATAAACTCGTCTGTTTCCAACAAAACAATGACTTTGAGCAGCGGAATATGCCTTGGCTCAACCGAGAGGTTTAATAATACAATAAATAATGCTGGTGGAGACAACCTATTCAATATTACCTTCACGGTTACTGACTCGGATAGCAACGTTAACAATTACTTGTGGCAGTTCAACGTTTCAGACACTGCAGCTCCAAACGTGCCGAATCTAACTGCAGTTTCAGCAAGCGGCGGCACAACAACAGCTACAATTACAATAAGCGGCATCAATGAATCGGTAAATGCAACAGTGTACTATGGCACTTCAGTAGGGGCAATAGTTAATACTGTTGCTGCCATGCAAACTGATTTTAATGCCTCACAGGATGTAGAAATAACTGGACTAACTGCCTCTACAACATACCATTTCAACGTAACAATATGCGACAACAATGGAAACTGCGCTAAGAACGGAACATTTAACTTTAGTACAAGCTCAGCAGCTTCTTCTTCAAGCTCAAGCTCCTCAAGCAGTAGCGGCGGTGGGGGAGGAGGCGGAGGAGGAGTGGTAAGCAATGTAGAAGCAAATGTCGGTAGAGTATGGGACCAGTTAGCTGCAGGCTCAACAGCAACTTTAACTATCAACAACCAGAATATAGCCTTTACTGCAGTAATAATCGGAATTGCTAATGCTGTTTCAAACCCATCATTAAGTGTGGATAGCCTGAAAGCAAATCCATATTCAACAGCTGCAGCAGCAAAAGTATTCCAATACCTGCAGATAACAAAGAGCAATTTTGCAGATTTAGACACGTCAAGCACAACAATTAACTTCAGAGTGCCAAAATCATGGCTGGTAAGCAATGGGGCTTCTGAAGATGATATAGTGCTGTACAGGTACAGCGATGGCCAGTGGAACCCATTGCCAACAACCAAGTCAGGAAGCGATGCAGATTATGTCAGCTATCAATCAACATCACCAGGAACAAGCACATTTGCCATAGGAACTAAAGAAGCAGCTCCAACAGAGCAGCCTCCAACTACACAGCCGCCAACAGAGCAGCCTCCAACTACACCAACAGAGCAGCCTCCAACAGCACAACCATCCACACCAACAGCAGTTGCACCAGAGGGAGGATTAAGCAGGACATCAATGGGATGGATTGTAGTCTTGTTAATTGTTGTAGCGGCAGGTATTGGCTACTTTGCTTGGCAAAAGAGAAAAGGGGAATATTAATACTTCTTTTTTAACTTTTTATTGTTGAATTATGGAGAAGAAACATATTTTTATTATAATTGCTTCAATCTTTATAGTCGCTGGATCAGGCTATTTTTTTCTGAATCAGCCTCTTTCTTGCCAAAATCAACATGATGATATAGAAAGTGAAATCGACAAAGCCAACTACTGCCAAATTGATTCTGATTGCGATATTTTGATATTGGGAGGGAGCTATATTGAATTTGGATGCTATCATTTCATTAATAAGGAAGTTGATAAAGAATTATTCTATGGCAAAATGCAAAAATATGCTTCCAAATGCTCAAGAATGATTAATGAATGTGCTCCAGCTCCTGAAGCAAGATGTGTTTCTAATAAATGTGCTTATGTGAAAGAAATGAACAATTCTGCTAAAGAAGGCCCGGAGCCAGAATACTACATCTCCTGCGGCTGTGGATGCTGCGTCTTTGATAAGCGACTTGAAGAGATTGCCAAAGTTGAATGCTTATATCATTCCAAGGGTGAAAAAATACAGGATAAAATTGACCAAGACAATAGATTGACTCCCGAGTCATGCGCTGCTGTTGGATGCAGTTTTCCGATAAAGTATGTATATTGTGATTAGCTGGCACCCAACCTCTTCTCTTTCCTATACCTTGCTCTAGTCATTGGCATATACACCCTTTTAATCCAGCTAAGGCTGGGGGGTTTCTGACGCAAACCATTCACCTTGAACTTTCCCTTCTTGCAGAGGTCGCTACGCTAAAAGTTTAATGTATGGTTCGCTAAACGAGAAACCCTAACGATACATGCGAAGTCAAATTTGAGTGGAACGAGGCGCAACCGAGCGTTTGTTATCGAATTTACTGATCATTTTATCCATTTCCATTGAGAATTTGCTGCATACTTTTTTCAACCATTTACTCCCGGGTTTTGGATTGTTTGGGTGCAGAAAAATAAAGAATGTATGCTTCCTTGCCTTCCTGGTGCAAAATCTAGACCCTTACCGAGCCACGGAACCCCCTGGCAGCATAGTAAGATTCTGCCCCGTTGTGATACACAAAGACATTGCCGTAGCGGTAATCAGCAAAGAGAGCGCCACCGAGTTTTCTAATATCAGAAGGTGTTTTCACCCAGCTCGATGTTTTCGTATCGAAATTTCCAAGCTTCTGCAGCTCTCGATATTGCTCTTCCGATAAAAGCTCAGTGCCCATGGCAGCAGCCATCTCGATAGCGTTATTTTCCGGTTTATGTTCTTTCCTTGACTCCTGTGCTTCACGGTCGTAACAAACACTTCTGCGGCCTTTAGGACTTTCCGCTGAACAATCATAAAAAATGTATTCACCCTTATCATGACCAACGACATCAGGTTCACCGCCAGTTCTTTCCATTTCATTGAGCGACCACAGTTTTTCAGCATTAACTTCCAGCTTTGCCTGCACTTTAGCCCATTCAAGGCCTTTATGGCGGTCCATGTTTTTCTCGAAACGGGCTTTCAACGCTCTGAGTAATTCTTCGCGTTGTTCTGGTAGCAACTCTTTTTTATTTCTCTTGGTTTTCATAGTGTTTATCATTAATTGAATTTTATTATAGATAATTTTGATTACTTAAAGTTTTGGTTTTCAGCCCCCAGATTATCTTTTAGGAAATCACTCAAAAACCAAAGATTCTTGATGTCCTAAGAAATTGCTTTGCATTTTCTGTGAACTTTGAAATTTTAAGTCATTTCAAAGTAATCTGTGGGTATTCGCCATACGATTTTATAAGCAAAATATAAAAATAAAAAAGAATTAGTTCGTTCACTCAATTCTTGTTGTCACTTGCCCAATATTAGTATGGGAAATGCCGCCAACATCAGATGGTGTATTGTAGGTTATATTAAACTGACCATTGTACTTGCTTCCGGAATTTGTACACACCATGACGAGTGTTGCCTGCCCCCCATTGGGAAATGATGTTGTCAATCCAGTTTGTGCTGTGCACTGCTGGGCTTTGACATCAGTTATCGTTAAGTCATACCCAAAAGAGTTCTGAGCAACTACAGTAAGCGATGTTGAGGTAGCTTTGTGGTCAACACATGCTATTCCCGATTGAAGAACACATTTTGACGGCAAGAACCTGTCAGGGCTTAATACCCCAAAATATGCCAAGGCGCCTATGGCAACTAAAACAACAAGAATGGCCCAGCCATAAGTCATAATAAATTCAAGTGCAGCTTGGGATTTTCGGTTCATGATTCAATTCACCTCTATCATTCTTTTTATAAAATCATTAGTATTTAAATTTATTCTATTTTAGTGTTTATTTGGCCGTATGCAGTTTTTGAAAGATTGGTGTTCTTTTCCGTGTACTTAATAATCACCTCACCTTTGAATACTTCCTTTACATCGCCGTTGCTGCAGCCAGTCAGCACAAAATTGTTTTGATCCTCGCTTGTCAGAGTTGTTGTGAATGCAGTGGAACAGCTGCCAATCTGGATATTGTCAATGACAACACTCCTCCCGTAGCTGTTTTGAAGCACGATAGTGGATTGGCTAGACTCTACCTTTGAGCTTATGCAGGTGAACCCTGTCTCTACAAGGCACTTTTCCGGAAGAAATTTTTCCGGGCTTAAAACGCCAAAATAGGCAAGAGCAGCAATAGCAGCAAGAACAACAAGTATAGCCCAGCCATAGGTCATCAAGAATTCCATGGCAGCTTGGGATTTTTTCGGCTTGAACAAAGGAGAATCACTCATTAACTTCACCTCATTTAAATTCCATTTTTATTTTATATATCAATTAAATAGCTAATATATAAATCTTTCCCATGCTAATCAATAATATGGATTGATGCGGGTGAATTCCCGTAATTGCTTGAATTGCAGCACAATTAATGTTCGAAACATTTAATTGCAGGATTTAAACAAAAAATACAAACAATTTCTGTGAAACTCCCTGCACAATGAAATATATCGATAAAGTTACAATTATGAAGATGGGTATGTATTTTATCCCTGATTTTATGTTCCCTTTTTTTATTGTGGATACCATCATGGCAGAGAATGATGAAGTTATTATCAGCGATACAACGGAAAAAATCTTAAAATCTGACTCAGATATGCCTGTGCCTTGGAACATTATTGGCACGCCGGCGCTTGCAGCCGCAGTTGTCGCTGAGCCCAATGAAGTGCCTATCGTCTTTACCACGCCTATTAAGACTCCTGACATGGCGAACAGGAAGGGCGCGGCAGCTATTGTTGCAAATGTTATGAATATCACATAAGTTGTGACGTTTGCAGACATCTCATTCATCATTGATTTCTGCTCCTGGATATTGACAGCTATCCTGTTAAGCAAATCTCCTATTTGCCCGCCAGCTTCTATTCCTTCATTGATCATGCTGATAGACCTCTTGAGAATTGCGGAGTCATACCTTGCAGCAAATTTGTCCAATGCAACCTTCAAATCGACCCCGCTCATTGTTTCCTTGGCAACCATCTCTATCTCTTTGGCAAGCACTCCAAATCTTGGCCTGACAGAATACCATAATGCCCTGTCAATGGTCATGCCTGCATTTATGTTTGCGGCAGTCAACTGCAGGAAATCAGGTAAGACATCCTCCAAATCGACCCTTCTCCTGAAAATCTTCAAATCCACTGCTATGTAGAATATAATCCACAATGCAAAAACCAGGAATATAAAGATAAAGATCCATAGGACCAGCATAGAAGTTACAATCGCGCTCCACTCAATCCCATAATTGACAGAGAAGTAATAGATAAGATAGGCAGATATTGCAAGGTTTATTATAATGGCAGTATTAAAAAAAATCTTCGAAAGCTTTTGTGGATTCGCTTCAAGACCGGCTCTTTCTATATACTCCCTGATTCTTTGCTTCCTTTGGGCTGATAATGTCCTTTTTTCCTGGGCCTTCTTGAATTTTTTCTTGAAAAACTCAATTCTAGTTTCTTGCTTATCTGCACCGCTTTTTTTCTTCAATATGTTTTTGAGGTTGAACATTGTGCTTAATGGAAGCTGTGGCACGCGAGAAAAACTCGCATGCAAGTTAAAACTCAATGGCAGGCCTTGAGAACTTAACCAATGATATGAACATGAACTGCACAAATCCCAAAAAGCCTGCAAGCGCAATCAAAATGGTGAGGCTTAGCTCAAATTGTATGAAAGAAGACAGTATTATCAGCATTGTCATTCCCAAGGACGGCAAAATAACTGCCACTATCATATAGAACATCGCTAACGGGTTCAGCTTTTTACCGTACCTGTTGACCTCTGTTATCTGGTCTTTTGTGATTTGCTCCATCACAGAGTAAAGCGCCTTTGCAACATTGGAGCCTGTCCTTATCGAGTTTATGATTTGCCAAAGTATTTTTCTGAAGTCATTTGAGGGGATGAACTCTACCGCTTCATTCAATGCATCCTCAATGCTTGTTCCAAGGTCGACTTTGTCTGTTATCTCCTTGAAGTATTTCCCTATAATCTCATAGTTTTTTGAAACATTGACCATTGCATTATAGAGAGGCACGCCGGACTCCAGCTCTATTATGATGAACCTTCCTGCAAAGACAATTTCCTTGCTTATCTCCCTTTCTTTCCTTGATATTTTTGCATCCGGGAGCCTCATAAGATAAAAAAGCATCACAACAAAAATAACAGGTATAATCAGGAATATCACTCCCTTTAGGACGTCCAATTTAGCGAGCACCAGAAATAACGAAACAACGACCCCTGTTGTCATATAGAATGACGTGACAAAAGTTTTCTTGATAAACAAATCTGGCTTGTCATCCATGCCAGCCTGCTTCAGCTTCAGCCTAAGGTTTGGAAATGACTTTGAAACCCGCTGGAACAGAGTCTTGAATATGTCAGTCCTCATTTTAGTCGCCCAATATCCTGTTGCTTTTGACGTATTTCATTAGATTGTCCTTATTTGTGTAATACTCAGCCATTACTCTTCCTACAGTGTCCACAGTGTTAATGCTGTTCTTTGCAAGCCATTTCAAAATATCCTCTTTCTCCTGCAAAGAGCCCTTCAATTCGTTTCTTGTAAAGCCTGTGAACATTTCAATTGTGCCTAGCAAAGCTTTTGATTCTGCAATTTTTTTTAAAACACCTTGCCTTATATCCAATTGCAAAAGCACATTAGGCTCGGAATCAGGTAAAATTTCAGCTATTTGGAATGTTTTTCTTACGCCTGTTCTTCTGTTTCTATACTGCACAACAATCATCGATATAGCAGGCAGCATTGTTTTTGGAATCTCTATTGGCGGGTTTGACAGCCTGGTTATCGTCTCCTGAGTGTCATTTGCGTGGACAGTTGCATAAACTGAATGGCCAGTATGGATGGCTTCAAAAAGCACCTCTGCTTCCCTTTTCCTTCTTATTTCCCCAACTATAATCCTGTCAGGCCTCATCCTTAAAGAGTTAACCAGCAAGTCAAGCATTGAAACCTCGCCTTTGCCTTCCGGATTTGGAAGCCTTGTTACCATTGGGAGCCAATGCAGGAATTTTGGGAGCTGTATCTCCCGTGTATCCTCTATGCTTATGATCCTTTGGTTAGGGGGAAAGAAATTTGCGACAACATTCAGCATAGAGGTTTTTCCAGTCGCTGTTCCGCCGGATATTAATGCTGAGAGTTCGAATTGCACCCCCAGCCATATTAGCGCAGCAGCTTCTGATGAGATTGCATTGCTTTTTATGAAGTCAGTAATCGTCCAGGGCTTGGCTGCGAATTTTCTTAAAGTAATTGTATTTCCTTGGACAGAAATCGGCTCAAGCGTTGCATTCACCCTATCGCCCCCCCTGAGATGGGCATCCATCAAAGGCTCAAGTATTGTTATCTGCCTCCCTACCCTTCTTCCAATCATCGTGGCGTAATGCCTTATCTGGTCCTCACTTTGCAGCATAACACTTGTCTTAAGCCAGCCGAATTTGATGTGATAGACCCATACCGGCTCGTCTGCGTTATTTATGGCTATCTCCTCAAGGTTGTTGTCATCCATGAGAATTTCCACGCTGCCCAGCCCAAGGCTCCTTTGTATCACGTAAGATTTGAGGAAATTCACCGTTTGGTCGTCAGCATCTGGGAAATGCTTGTTGACCAACAGGGTTATTGCCTCCATGAACCTCTGCTCAACGATCCCTGTGTCCTTTGTTGCAAGAATGTCGACCATGCCTAAACTCACTTGGGTGGTCAATTCTTCCCTGATCTTTTCAAGAATAATCTCAGTATTTTTGCTTATGCTTGATATTGAAACTTCATATATGGGGACAAATTCGCCTTTTTTTTTGTAAATATTGATGATGATGGGTATGTTGTCCGATACAAAGTTGTATGTTGCAAGCAAGTTGGCATCTTCTTTCTTGGCATGAAGTGCTTGTTTATCCGCATGCTTTTTTTCAATAGCCTTCGGCTTTATTTCAATTGGAGGCAGGCCCGTTAATTTTACTGCTTGACCCTTTACATGAGGTTTGCTTTCCTCATTTATATGCTCCTCTTTAGCCGTTGTTATCTTTTTGTCCTCTTTACTTCTATTCAAGCTGAATTTTTTAAACAAAATCTACACCTCTTTTGATAAATAATTTACATCCTAAAAAATGATGTTAGCTTCTTAAGCTCCTCTTCAAAAATGCTCTTTTTTTGGTTAACTTCGCTGAATTTTTTCTCCAGCTCAATCATTTCCTTGCTTACATCTCCTTTTTTCATGGTCAGCTGAAAAGACTTGGCTTTCCTTATCAATTCCATAAGGTTTTTTTCCAATTCATCACGGTCTTTGTTCACTTTGTAAATCAAATCCAATGCACCCACTCTTTTCTCAAAAATAACTTTAAATCTCTTTGTCAGATCCTTGGCATTTGACGCTCTTTTTTCATTTTCACTTATCTTCTTCAGGACTTGATCCTGAAGGTCAAGTATTTTTCGTTCCTGCTCCTTATTTTTTTCTATTAAAGGCTCGACTATCCCCTTTTCCTCTGCAACGCGTTGCTTTACCTCTTCCATAAGGAGGTTTAGCCTCTGTATATGCGCTTCTGAATTTTTTACTGCGACACCTTCATCTGAAAGCTTTTTTTCCAGCTTGCCCACCATGTCTTTCAGTTCAATCAATCTGGCGTTTAATGCTTCTTCGCTTTCCTCTATGGAAACTGCTTCTTTCTTTTCTTTGAGCAATTGTTCTCTTTCGATATTGACTTCAGATACAAACTCCTGATATTTCTTTTGCTCTCTTTCAATCTCTTTTGCCAGTTGGACTATCCTCAATTGGGCCTCTTTCTTTTGCTCTTCCGCCTGTTTTTGCACTTCCTCCTTTAACTGCTGATACCTTTCAATCTCATTTAACTCATCTTTTAGAGTTCCAAGATCCAAGCCAAGGTCTTTTTTTAATTTCTCAAATTCCTCTTTCACTTTCCTTAGCTCGTCTGCCTGTTTTTCAAGAAAGCTAAGGTTCACTTCAGCTTTCCTAACAAAAACATCTTTTTTGCCTATAAACTCCTTTGCCTTCGCATCAACCTCTTTTTTAGTAAGTTTCCTTTCTACAAGGAAGGGCTTTGTTAGTTTGTACTCAACGCTTATAATCCCCTCATCTTCGAGAAAATCGACCCATTCCTGGACTACAGTTGTGCTGACTCCAAGTTCTTTCGCAGCATCTGACAGGGCTATTTTGCCTCTTACTTTAACCAAACTTACCAGCTTGTCAACACCGGTCTCTATTATGCTGCTTTCAATTTCCATTTTGTTAAAATTTTTTGTTTATGCATATAAAAATCTTATGTTTTTAGATGGTGATATTTGTCACCTGGTAAATATCAAGATGGTCCTGGTCAATTTTGAACCATTCGGGTGTTTTGTTAATCCTGTAATTAACCGTACTTTGTGTTCCAAAATATATGGAGTCTACTATGCTCCTGTCCTTGACTGGCAGGCCTTGTCCGATAAATTCATCTAAGTTAACAAGGCTTTCTATGCCGGCACTTGAATTCCCTATTTCGCCTTCCAATCTCATCAAGAAGCTTGGGCTGTCGTTGTGGACAATATAAAATGACTCATTAGTATGCACAAGAAGGTTTTCAACATCCCCGTTAACCACAAACTTTGTGATATTTGAAATTCTTATGGTATTTGTAACTCTTCCACCGCTATGTACTATATAAAGCGGATCTTCAAAGTCTATTATGCTTATTTTTGTAATCAGGAATCTGTCCCTAACCCAATAGCTTGTATTTCGCTTGTCACTTATCTCCAAAGTTATATTGACTCCAATCTCTACAGACCACGGACTACTCTGGTTCAATTTTATATCATTTATTGAATAATTAAATGTCACATCAACCTTATCTGCCTGAGCTGAAATCTTGTCAGCCCAATCGGTAAAAGTGGAGTCCTGCATTAAGCTGAACGAAATATTTTTGATAGTGCCGTTGAGAAAGGCTTCTTTGAACCTTTCATTTACGTCATCAATAAATGTCCCATTTGTGGCGATGAATTGGTTGAGACTGAGCAACGTCCTGAATCCGGCAATGAAAATTCCCTTTCCCAAATCGTTTTCAACATCCTTGATGAAGAAATTGACTGTCTCGATCCTTGTCTGTATAGGGCTCATTCTCTCATTTAACCTGAAGGAAGTATAAGAGCTGTATGTCAAAACAATTACAATGGTCAGCGCTATTGCGGCAGCAGTATAGATTATTGCTTTCTTGTTCATTCTAAATATTCACTCCATTATACCTTCACTCCCATACGCTGATTTCAACAACAGCAGGTCCCCATAAAGACGGCACTTTTGAAATGGTCAGGGTGTTGACCTCCAGACTGCTTGCGTCAATGTTCACGTCAAGCCTGCCGTCCTTGTCTATGTCGAGGTTCTTGAACAGCTGAAATACCACAGTTTCCACAGAATCATTCGAGCTGTATTTTTTCAATGCTGCAGTAAAGCTGCAGGTATCGGGCCCGTTATAGCCCAATGGAATGTCGATTAATGATGACGTGCCATCCTGAAATTCCACAGTCCAGGAGCAGCCATCGGATTCTGCAACAACCGGGCTGTAGTCTGTGAATGTGTTTAAGAGCAACGTGTATATTACCATGTTATCCGCTGAGCCATTTGTTGGGTTTGAGGAGTTTGTCCCTGTGCTTACAGTAATATTATAAATTCCTTCATCAATCATACTGGCAGGTATATTCACTGTGAACGGATCCCCGATGTTTCTATAGACCTTCGTCATTGTTGGATCATTTGATGAGTAATTCCCATATATTCCCAGATCGAATGTTAAAGTCCCGTTCACAAGCACTTTGTCAGTCCACATTGAACTGGAATAAGAAGTTACCTTGCCTTCAGAAAATGTGGTGTTTTGGTATATTGTTAATGGCCCGGAAGATATGTCGTTGCCGAACCTGTTTGTTTCGAAAACCAAAGGCAGCCTATTGAATTCAAAATCCGGCAAGGTGTAATTGAAATCGATGAACGAGTCCGGGAACAACGACGTCCTTTCAAAAAAGGAGCCGGAGAACGCTGTTTGAGAGCCTTCTTCAAAAGCTACATTCGACAACAGTGCTGCAATCTCCCCATAGACATTTAGCAATTCATCAAGCGATTCTGCTCGATAATAATGTGAGCAATTATCACAGCATGCAGCGTCCTGCATCATCTGTGTTGGAGCGTCAGCGGCATCACCCATTGCTACAGTATAAATTGATATATTGAAGAGGTTATGTGCTTCGCAAGCCTTGTCAACAACTTCATCCCTTGCTTCAGCATATTGGGCGTTTCTTCTGTCTAGCACCTCGGTTGCTATGCCATCGCTCATGACGAGCATTGACTTGTGCCTGTTATATTTTGAATTGGCATCTGACCATAAAACTGTCAGGCTCAAATTCCTAAAGCGCCACTTGTCATGGGTATTACCAGTTGAACCCTTGCAGTTTTGAGACGTGCCGCTTGTCAAGTTTACTTCATTTGTGCCGTTTCGCAGGAAAATATCTGGAACATCAAACATCACCTTTTGCCATTTGTTGTTGTTTGTCGAATTCCATTCCTGGGCATCAACTCTTCCGATAAAATTCCCATTAACGTACACGCAATTGAAATTATCAAGGCTCCCATTTGCAGCCTCAAATTCTAACCAGGCTGACTTGATTTTAGTTTTGTTTTCTTCAATGTAGACCACGTTACTTATGTTGAAAGTTGTTGAATTTGTTATTTGCGTCTTGCTGAGCTCTATGCCGTCTGCATATTGGGCATTATCATAAGTCGAATTGAAAATTATGCTTGGGGGTTCATCAGCTTCCCATGCAATCAAGGTTATATCAGTTAAATTCCAATTGTCCTCTGTTCCAGCCCCTCCAAAGCAGTTTGAGTTGGTGCCGGCAGTAACTGTTATGTTGTTTTTACTCAAATCGTCTGTATTGAACCATTCCGGCTTAATCACATACTGGCATGTATGGTAGCTTAGCTTTACGCCTTTCGTTTCACACATTCTCCCAATATAGCGATTATTGAAGTATATGCAATCCTGGCGGCCGCTATCCACATCAACTTTATCGCCAAAAATTGACAGCCTTGCTTTTACAATATTGCTTGGATTGAATGTTGTATTGACATAAACTGTGACAGAATTGAAATTGCTCACTCCAAGCTTATACTCCTTTGGCTCATTGAATGTGATCTTATTAAACCCATGTAATTTCTCGTTTTCTGTCAACATCTGTGTTGCGGAATAAACGCCGCATGAGATGCAGGTGTTCCCGCACCAGGCATTTCTCTTGTAGTATGTTGTCCAGTTGGCTAATGAGCTGTTGTCTTGGCTAAAGTCCCGAATGTCACAGACAGGGTTTGTGTCAAAGCCAAATCCCACCAATCCGACTTTATTGTTTTTTTTTGTTTCGTTCAGCATAATTTCAATATATTTTCTGTCACTATCAGCAGCGGCATCAATTCTTCTCATGTGGCACCCCCCATTGGGGTTTGTGTCGCATAAACCTGACAACGAGCAGCTGGCAGGCACATCGCATTTGCTCATGCTATTTGTTCTGTCTGTGATCAGTATGGAATCAGCCCCCCCAACTGCAAGAATTCCGCTACTCAATCCAAGCCTGAATGGGACAGTTTTTCCTTTTAGGAAATCGTAGCTCAAAGCGCTGCTTTTCATGGATTCTGACAAATTACTGCTATTCAGAGTAAATTCCACTATCTGGTTAGATCCTCCATACTCAAATACTGTGCTGTTTCCTATCGTCAAATAAAGAGGATTGGAGCTTTTAAAATGAAGGTACACACTCATGTTAGTTAAATTGCTTGGAAAATAAACAGAAGAGTAAAGATTGATCAGCCCATCAATTCCCGGCAACAAATTTTTTTCATATCCCGGCACCTCAGTCCCATTGAACGAAGAAGTTTCATACTTCACTTTAAGAAATCCTCCTGCAATATAACTTTGGTCTGAGGTGAAATTTAAAGTGACAGTGTTTTCTCCTGCTTTGAAGAATGTAAGATTTTTACTTGTTAAGTTCCACTTATCAGCCAATAGGCTCCCCCCGCCAGCTGAACCCTTGACGAAATCGCCAGATTCGAATCCATTAATATACAAGGTAAAATTTCCGCCAGCATCGACTTCAAGATACGCGCTTTCGAATGAAGTTACATCATTAGGAAGAGTCAGTTTTTTTGTTAAATTTCCGTCCCCCTCATAGCCGCCAAAGTAAACATAAGCATTTGTTTTTTTGCTTTTGATTCCCTGGAGCAGCACTCTTGCGCTGAATCCGTCTGTAGGCTGGGCCTTTGTTATGCCTGTCACAAGCTTTCTTGACGAAACAAGTGCTTTTCTTAATTGCACATTTCTGCTATATATCTCCTCCTCGTCAATAAGCAGGCTGAACCCATAAGCTGCAGGGATCAAGTCATGAGTCAAATTAATCGCAATTTTTTGAGCCAAATCCATCCTGTCTTGCGCCCAAAAGTCGCCAATCTGCTCAATTATTGTGTAGTTGACATTTGTAATCTCGCCTGAAGAAATAAGGCTCGCAACATACTCATTGTCAACCTCGCCTATTTTAAGAGTGGAAAAAACCCTGACCAAATCCTGCGAGGCATAGCTTACATTTACTTTCTTATGCTCATTTATGTAAAATGTTGAAACAAGAAGAACTGTCAGTATCACAATTCCTGATGCAAGCAGGCTGTCGATTGTGAAAAAAATGCCTTTCTTCACTGCCATACATACACCACCATCTTGACTATATCGGACCCGTATATCAAGTACCGCTCGGTCTTCACAAGGTTCTTTACATTAATCCCGGTTAGATTTATAGAGATGCAGTTGCCGCCAGCCAAGCCTTTAGCAACATCTTCAATTATTTCTATGAAGTTGCTGTCAAAATTTATCACGTCGAAATCGCTGAAAAAATACACTGTTCCATTGCCATACTGCCATTTTGCAATTGCCTCGTCCTCTGGTGTTTTGTTGTATGCGGCTAATATCTCGTAATTATCAGCAGGCACTGGATTGTAGTCGTCATCGCTTTGGTCGGTAACAATTACTGGCGGTGTGTCATTGTAGACAAAGTAGTACTGGTTGAAAGTCATGGTCTGATTTATTTCTAAGCCTAATAATACATCAGTGTTGTTCACAACGGCTATTCTTTGTGGCTCTGACTGCCCGGTTTTTTTGTCAAAAGTAATCCCATTAAGATCCAATCCAGAGGCAGCATCCACTAACAGGCCCCCTATTATTAAATTGCCACCCCTTGCAGTATAATTGTTGAACTCCCTGTAATTCTGGTCGAGTTTAGATGGCTGCAGCTTTGGGTGTTCCATGACAACCAAGTCATATTTGGTAAGATTGCTTGCCAGCCCATCTATATCATATGTATCGTCGGGGTCTTCGTCAAAATACAAATCAGCCTTAAATGAATTGATCATGAAGTCCTTGAGGAAGGAATCTGAAGGGTCCTGGTAATAATATGCACTTTTTGTTTTATAAGTCAAATTCACAAGCGGGTGGCCTACACCACAAATTCCATTTATGTTAAGTACTGCATTATCTTTTCCGACGAAATAGGCGAAGTATTCATAAGGAGTTCCAAAGCTTTGTTTTGTTCTGGTATAATTTAATCTCTTGAAGCTCCTTAGCTTGCCTGCATTTAACCTTTGATCATCGGCTACTCCAATTCTCACAACAGTATTGTTGTCCCAATCTTCCGGGTATCCGCTCAGCAGCAATGAGGAGGAGATTGATTGAGCTTCGGTAAGCATAACATCTAGCACATCTTTTTCTTCCTTCTGAATGTTATTTGTATAGCTGTAGTAAACAACTAATGTGATTATGAAAAGCAGCATGCCTATTGCAAAATCCAGGTAAGAAGCTTGCGCCCTAGAATTCATATAACACCTCTTTGTGTACTAAACAATTTCCAACTGCTGCTCTTCCATTTGAAAATAACTCTTTTTTGCATAGAATATCAGTTGACATAAATCACTCCCTCCGTCTTGTTTATCAGGTTAGTGCCTTTGGTGACATTGCCGACTATTTTCGGGATTGCCACAAAATGAAAACCGTTTTTTGACTGGACAAAAAGAGTTGAGTTTTGAGTAGTTATAGAATAGTTTATTGTATCAAGGTTGTCAGGCACTTCAAAGACCCTTACGTAGCCGTCCTCGACAGAAGCGGCTATAAGCAGCTCTTTTTGCAGCTTTAGCGCAAGATCCCTCACCGCTTCATTTTCCTTCTGCAGCCGATAAGCATTTAACTGATTTAAAGAAGCTATTTCGAATGCTATCGCAATCAGCAGGCCTAAAGCTATAAATATGGAAAATTCAGCACTGATTTGCGCCTTGATGAATGCCACCTCTTTTTTAGTTTGATGTTATTTGAACATAACCGTCTTCAGCTTTTAGTGTGAGAATATGGACACCTTGGCTTTTAGGCAGGCTTCCGCTCATATTCACAGAAGAGACCTGCACAATGTCAGTCACCCCATTTCTTGTATTGATTTTGAAGACAACCTCTTTATTTGACAGGTTTGTTGAAAAGATATTGCTTGGAAAATTCAGCTTTAAAGTTGTTTGCGATGGCTTTCCAAGATAATACACCGATTCAGATGCATCAATCACCTTTCTAGCTATCTGCAATGCTTGGCCAGCTGCCACACTATCATTTGTCTCGGCGTAATATGTATAATAGATTATGAGCAAAGGTATTGACATCAGCGTTGCGAAACCTATAACAAGCATGTATTCTACGCTAATTTGGGATTTATGCGCCATTTTATTAGAATACCAGTCAATTGCGATTTTCTTAAGCTTGGCTATTCCTATTTTTTCTTAGCCATGCGCTTCTTGATTTCGATTTTTTTAACAGCCCTTTTTTCTTCTATTAAATGGCCTATTCTCTTGCCATCTTCTTTGAATCCAAATTCCTGGCTTATCTTGATTACCCTGAATGATGCTATGATGAATGCTATATAGGCAAATACGATAAATATGTACTCGGGGTATGTTAAATACTGGGAATGCTCCCTGACAGCTGCACCGTCAACAAAAATATTTCTGGCACTTTGCCATACAGAAAAGATCACCATAAATGCAAGGCATATGGCAAAATTATCCAAATACCTCCTTATAGACCCGTCACTTAGCCTGCTTCTTGCTTTTGAAATCAGCAAAAGCGATGCAATCCCGAATATCACAGTTGTTACGCTGACTATGACTAAATACGCCACTCTTAGTCACCTCCTATGTCAATCCTAAAATCAGATGACTGTGTAAGTTGGTCAAGAATCACTTGGTCAGTCTCCTTTTCAAGCGTGATCACTATCCCTTTTACCCTCCATTCCCGCATTTTTGCCGTCAAAAAATATATGAAGCGGGCCACAGTTGCAGGCTTGTTAAAGATAGCCAATGTGTTTAAGGAGTCAAAAATCAAGAATTTTTCTTCAGTAGTTAATGCCTTGACAGCCTGGTCCATAGCAACAGACATGTCACTTAATTTTTCCGGGCTTCCGATGTACAGGCAATTTTCAACTTTCTTTGGGATTTCTGCTCTGGTTGCAGCATCTATAAAGATGATCAGCCTGGGGTCTATTCCATTGCCCAAAAGCAATCTCTGGGCTATTTCGTATGGCTTATTCAATGTCACATAAACGCCCGGGACATTCTGCTCATTTATTAAGGACCTGACAATATCGATAGCTGTTTTTTGGTAATTTTTTGCATCAACTGTTATAAGAAGTATGTAGTCCTTTAGGCTTTTAACCTCATTATCAAAAGTTTCTTTAAATTCGAGCATCTCCACCACTTTTTTAAGCATGAACTCTATCACTCTAAATATAAACTTTTCGTATTGCAGCCGCAAAACATAAGCCTTTTATATAAGTTTGAACTGAAACAGCAAAAAGGGTGATATTTTGGCAGTAGAGCTGATAAAGACAGGCGTCTCGGGCCTAGATCAAGTATTAAAAGGAGGCTTGAGGAAGAATTCTTCTATTTTAGTGACTGGGGCGCCCGGAACAGGCAAGACAATACTCGCATTGCAGTTTATCTACTATGGTGCAAAAGACTGCAATGAGAACGGCATTTTCATTTCAACAGAGGAAAGCCTTGAGGTGATGAATCAGACCGCAAATAACCTTGGAATGGACCTTGAATCCATGACAAAAAAAGGCAGGATATTTTTTGTGCAAAAGCCGATAGCAGAATTAAAAGGAGGAATCTCTTCTATCAAGGGATTGCTCGATGCAATAAAAAAGAACAATATAAAGAGAGTTGCGCTTGACTCCCTAATTTTTTTTGAGTACCTTTATCCAAAGTTTGATGGAAATAAGATGGAATTCAGAAGGCAGGTCCTGATATTCATGCAGCAGATGAAAAAAGCCGGAGTGACTTTCTTGGTGGCTTCTGAAAGGTCTGTCACTGATTTTGACAGGCTGACATTTGATATGATGGATTTTGTTTTTGAAGGAATTATCGTGCTTTCAAGGATAAGGAAAGGCTCTTATTTTGAGCGAGTTATCACAGTAGCAAAGCTCAGAGGCCAGGACCACAGCCTTGATGTCTATCCTATCACCATAGGCAAAGACGGGCTGAAAGTTCTATTCGACCAGACTCCGTTTTCTTTGGTGGAGAAAGAGGAAACCGGGTTTAAGTGAGATTTACATTGTCGATTATTCTTGTGATTGCAACAATTGGTGCGCTGAGAATTATTTAAGTACAATTAAATTTAAGTTTTAAATTATTCTCGGGAATTCTTTCTAAGTTGAATATATAGAAGTCATGTAGCTCGTCTAAAATACCAATCCTGAGGACGTGCAAAGTGAGCTTTCCCTTCTTTTTTATCGGCATAAAAATCAATAAATTAAGTCCCTTCTTCCCAGGAGTTGAGGTATTCAATCTGCTCCTTATCCAACTTATCAATTCTAACCCCATAAGCCTCTAATTTCAGCTGCGCAATTTCATCATCAATCTCCTCCGGAAGATCGATAACTTTGGCTGGCAGTCTGCCCCTGTTCTTGGATGCATATTCGCATGCAAGAGACTGGCCGCAGAAGCTAGTATCCATGACTTCGCTTGGGTGCCCTTCCGCTAAGGATAGGTTTACAAGCCTGCATTGTCCCAATGTCAATATCTTTTTACCATTCTTTAATGTGAATTCCTCCACCAGCGGCCTTATCTCTCTCACTTTCTTTGCCGCCTTTTTTAGCCCTGCATAGTCTATCTCTATGTCGAAGTGGCCTGAATTTGCCAATATGGCCCCATCTTTCATTAGATTCATGTGCTCAACTTTTATGATATGCTTATTCCCAGTAACTGTAACAAAAATATCGCCAATCTTTGCCGCATCGTCCATTTTCATGACTTGATATCCATCATAGAAAGCCTGCAGCGCCCTGAATGAATTCACTTCTGTCACTATTACTCTTGCGCCCATACCTTTTGCCTTTAAGGAAACTCCTTTTCCGCAGTCCCCATATCCAGCCACAACAACATTTTTTCCCGCAACCAGCACGTTAGTCCCTCTCTTAATCCCGTCCCATGTAGATTCCCCTGTCCCTATGTAATTGTCCAGCAAATGCTTTGTCTTATTGTCATTGACTGCAATCATGGGATATCTTAAGGCATTGTCTTTTTCCATGGCTTTCAGCCTTATCACGCCTGTTGTTGTTTCCTCGCATCCTGCAATCATGCCTTTAATCAAATGCTGGTGCTTTTTGTGGATTTCAGACACCAAGTCACAGCCATCATCGATTGTTATGTTTGGCTTGAACGCTATGACATTGTTTAGGTATTTGTAATAATCCTCTTTCGTTTCACCCTTGTAAGCCCAGACCTTGACATTCTCCTTTGCCAATGCAGCAGCAACATCGTCTTGCGTGCTTAATGGGTTGCATCCTGTGATTGCGACTTCTGCTCCTCCAGCTATCAAGGTTCTTACAAGAACTCCTGTTTCCTTTGTTACGTGAAGCGCCATTCCTATTCTGACGCCATCCAGAGGCTTCTCTCTTTTGAATCGTTCCTTTATCCTCATTAGAGCCTGCATCCTTGATTCTGCAATCTCCAAATTCAGGAATCCTTGCTCTGCCAATCCTATGTCTTTGACCTCATAATCTTTGCCTTTGTCCATGACCATCACCTGAACAAGCAACTTTACGCACATTTATATACTTTTTTAGCCAAAACTTGTAAAATATCTATTTTCTTTCATTTTTTATGAACAAAAATAGATATATTTAAATATTTCCTATAAAATTTCTATTTTAAAAGGCTCTCGAGAATGATTTACCCCCAAACAAGAGACAGAGGGCCTTTTGGCCATATGATTATAGATGCAAAAGACCGAAAAATAATAGAAATCCTGAAGCATGACTCTAGGGCATCTATACGGGAAATCACAAAGCTTACCATGATAAGGCCTAGCACAGTCCACCAGAGAATACAAAAGCTGATTGGGAATAAATCAATTGAAAGATTTACCATAAAATTAAACGACAAAGCCATCGGGGAAAACTTCATTGTGATAATGCTTGTCAAGGGCAGCACTTCAGACTATATAGACAGCAAAGTGATCAACAGCAGGCACGTGAAGGAAGTTTTTGGAATAACAGGCGAGTACGACGTGCTGATAAAATTAAAATTCAGGGATGTGGAAGAGTTCCACAAGTTTGTCCTGGACTTCAGAAAGGACAAGAAAGAGATACAATCCACATTGACAATGGTCGCAACTGCAAATTTGAAAGAAGAGATATGATGCAATTCATCCTGTTTATTAAGAAAAATACAAGAATAAAATAATCAAAATACCGAAAAGGAGGATTATATCAATGATTAAACAAATAAGGCATTTAACAAGCAGGCTGGTGCCGGATGAATTAAGATGGAAACTGGCAACTAAAACGTTTCCGGATGTAGTTAATTTTACTGGCAAAATATTTCAAGGCATGGACTATATATGGGATAAGAATGCAGAGTTCAACCATGTTTATCAAAAGGTTAAGTCAAGGATGCTATTGGACAAGAAAAGGGCTTTCGTTCTTTACAAATTTTGTAGAAACTGCAGGGAATTAGACGGTGTTTTTGCAGAGCTTGGAGTTTATAGAGGGGGAAGTGCAAGAATCATGTACGAGGCTTCCAATAAACAGAAAGACATCTATTGCTTTGACACATTTGAAGGCATGCCTGGCGTGAACGAAGCTAAAGATAATTTCTGGCAGGAAGGCGATTTGAATGCAAATCACTGGGATGTAAGGACTTTCCTGCATGAAAAAAATTTTAAAATATTCAAAGGATTGTTTCCAGAGTCGGCAAGGAACGTGCCTGATGGCATGGGATATTCTCTTGTGCATATTGACGTGGATATCTACAAGTCTATGATGGATGGCTGTGAATACTTTTATGATAAGATGGCCAAAGGCGGAATCATATTATTTGATGACTACAGCTTCATGTCTTGTGCAGGAGCGAAAGAAGCCATAGACGAGTTTTTTGAGGACAAGAGTGAGGTTCCTATACCTTTGTTCACAGGGCAGTGTTTTGTTTGCAAGCAATAATCAGCTTTATCCAGCCCGCAAATTTTGTTGATAGAACTTTGCCATGAAAAGAATCTTAGAAATGCCTATAGCATTTGGCTTGCCTTGACATTACAATCCTAGAATTCCCTTATCTCCTGGAACTCCTTGTACCTGTTCTCTATGTCTTTCATTGTCAGCGATTTCAGCCTGCTCAATCCAAAATCCTCAGCATTGTGGCTTGCGACTACGCTTCCATAAACAACCGCTTTCCTGAAATTTCTCTCGCTGAAATCCCCTGTTTTTGCAATATAGCCGATAAACCCCCCTCCAAAGCAGTCCCCGCATCCAGTAGGATCCTTTATGTTCTCCAACGGGTAGCCTGGAGCATTGAAATGCCTGTTTTTTGTGAATAATAATGCGCCATGCTCGCCTTTCTTTATTATCACGGCTTTTGGGCCCAATTTTAAGGCATCCTTTGCAGCTTTAACAAGGCTGATGGTGCTGAAAAGCTGCCGCGCCTCTCCGTCGTTAAGAAGCAGGACATCAACTTTCTTTACAGCATCAAGCAAAAGATCTTTCTTGTGGCTAATCCAAAAATTCATTGTGTCCATCACGACAAGCTTTGGCTTTTTAAGCTGCTTCAGCATTTCCAGCTGCCTCTCAGGATCGATATTTGCCAGGAAAACATACTCAACTTCATCATATCCCTTTGGGACGTCAACCTTGAAGCTCTCCAAAGAGTTTAGCTCTGTTTTTCTTGTCTTGGCCTCGTTCATGTCAAAGTCATAAAATCCGTCCCAATGGAAAGTCTTGCCGCTTATCTTGACACCCTGTAGATTTATTCCTCTGTCCTTAATCAATTCGAGATACTCCGCTGGAAAATCGTTTCCGACAATCGACATGATTGCAGGCTTGGCAAAAAAGCTGGCTGCAAAGGAAGCATATGTTGCGCTGCCACCCAAGGCTTTTCTAACGCTGCCAAAAGGAGTCTGGATAGTGTCCAGTGCAATTGTGCCTAGAACTAAAACTTCAGCCATAAGAATGATGTTTCTGCTGTATTTTTAAAATTTGCCATATGCAGAATTTGCCGCCTATATGGACACTATACTTGCAGACAAAAATAATTATACAATAGTTGCCTCCTCGTAATAAGCAAACGACTTATCATTGTATAAACGCTTGTGTCGTTTGCTATATTATGACAAGGCCAATGCTCATTCCTCATCCCCTTCCTCTTCAGAATCCTCATCGTCATTACTGTCCTCCTCATCCTGTATGTCATCATTATACTCTTCATCTTCCTTCTTTTCAGAGTCATTGTAAGCGTCTGACTCCTCTTCTTTCTCGGCCATTTTATCCCATAACTTTACTAAATAATATAAAAAATTTTCTATTCTGGAAAAATTCATAACGTATCACTCTTCCCATAAACTGTAGAACTCTTTCATGAATTCGCCAGCAATTCTTCTGTCATGTATGACAATCAGATTCTCATCATTCTTGGTGTCAGCGCTCAATGTGGGGTTGAAGCTGCCGGTTGCAACTGTCTCATTGTCTATGATGAACACTTTATGGTGCATTTTGTATTTATTCAGGTCTTTTTTCACATCAATCCCAAACCCATTCAATCTTTTGAACTGGGAATATTTAATGGCAGATTGCTGCGAATCAAAAATCCCCTTGATATCTATGTTATCTTTTCTTATTATGGCATCGGCAATACCCTCATGAGTAAAACTGAATGACATGAAATGCACGCTTCTTTTAGCATTCTTAATCAAGTCAATTATGCGCAATGCGCATCCATCTTCCGGGCAAAAATAATTTTCAATCCTTATGCTGTTCACATAAGCAATCGGGCTATTGACATTAGTCCCTTGGCCAAATTTGCCGTTCCACAGCTCATCGAACTCACTCTCATAATTTTTAGCAAGTGTTTTGGAATAAATGACTACAACATTATTGTTGTTCCTGTAATTGTCGTTATCTGTAGGGTTGAATGATCCTGTTATCACAATCTCATTGTCAATTACGCAAAATTTATTGTGCATCAGCTGCTCATTTCCATCGAACTTTACAGCATTCCCTTTGATTTGTCCGTCATAATTTGAGCTGTCCATGACAACTTTTACATCAGCTGTTTTGCTCTTATTTGAAAGAGCATTGACCATTTCCTTTAAATCTATGTCGTAAAACGCGCAATGAACAGTGGCATTGGCAGACTTGATTTGACCAATATAAGCTTTGCCGCAGTCATCTTCTGGGCAAAAGTATGCCTCAGGCTCTTTATTGATTTCATAGGGAATTTCTTTTGTCGCGTAACTTGTTGCATTTTTGCACCCGGATGAAAATATAACCAAGAAAGAAAGCGCTCCCAAACAGAAAAGTTTAAATATTAGTTTATCCATTTTATAGTGATAATATGTTTAATCCATTATAAAGTAACAATCTATCACCTCTTTTTTTCCCGGCAGGACAACGTGAGTTGTGAGCGAGTTCACAATGAGCTTGCTCGCATGCGATTTTGTTCTGCTTGGGTTATTTTCGCTTGCTCTTCTTTTTTCTTGCCCTATCAGCACTTTTTAGTTTAATGGTATATGATGCTGCGAGCCCAACAATAACCCCTATGAGAAAGACAGAAACCATTTTCTTATCGACATTTAACCTTTTTTTTACTGAGGCCTTTTCCTTTTCTTCCTTAAAGTAGATGTCCAGGTTGCCAAGTTCCAGCGCATATTCAGAATACAGCAGAGCGGAGTATATGTCGCTGTCTTTTAGGGAGATCGCGTACTCATAATAGCTGTACCCCAGTATCGGGAAAATGCCCTTGGCAGCTTCGCTTGCAATGCTGTTTTTCACTATTTCCAGCTTTCTTTCAAGAATATTCTCAAACTGTGAGCTGTCAACGCCAAATACGCTGAGTATGATATCGACATCAGCCTTTGCCCTGCTCGCCATAGACAGGCACAGCTCGTAATTGCCATTTTCAAGCTCATTTCCGGCTTTTTCAATCTCTCTTTTTATGCTCTCCAATGTAGCGGGAAAATAAAGCTCAACATACTGCATTCTTTCGTCAGCTTCGCTTATCTTGTTTTGGCATGATTTTTTCAGCACGTCTTTGTTTAAGTTGAAAGACTTGCCGTTCTTTCCAAGAAAAGTTGCCCACGAATTGGCAGAGTTAACCCTCTCAGATGCATACGCAAAAGACCGTGCAGCCCTCTCTGTTTTATTAGTCCTGTTCAATATCTCAATAGATTGAATGGCAGAATCTTCTGCTTCAGCAAGCCTTTCTTTCACGACAATATAGGCTTCCAAGTCTGTAATTGTCTTCCTCTCCTGTTTTTCAACTCTTGTCCTGAACTGGACTATCTCCTCATTTAATTTATGCATCTCTTTGATTGCAGCGTCCCTGGAAAAATTTTTGAGAATGAACAGCAGGGTAGACAGCTCAACATTTGCACCAAAACAGTAGCTTGCAGACGAGTAAAACGTTTGCTTTTCAAACGCTTCCTTGCCTTTTATGGTCAGGTTGTAGGCAATTTCCTTTATTTGAGAAAGATTGCCGGATAAGGCTACCTTTTCTACCTCTGCTTTCAGCTTATTGCTTCTGTCGCAAAGGTCATTTGCCAGAGTCTTCATTGTAGTTTTATACTGCTCGTCTATATCTATAACTTTGAAGTTTTGAATTATTTCTCTGCCTGTGAACTTCTTGACAGATTCTCCAAGAGTTGATACTTCAACGATGCCTATGCCAAGCTCTCTTGACAGGTTTCTAAGGTCTGTTGTCGTGTTGTCCACCTTTGCAACTATCTCTCCTGCAGGTATGAAAACCGTCTTCAATCCTGCTCTTTTTGCAGCCTCAACCTTTGCTTTTAAGCCGCCGACAGGGCCTATGAGGCCTCCGGAATTTATTGTTCCTGTTATCGCGTACTTCTCATTTAATGACAGGCCTTCAAGCATTGCAACCGTAAGGACTGCTATCGATGCGCCTGCGCTCGGCCCGGCTATTATGGCAGAGTCCGCAGTTATTGTGTAAAAGAAATCAACATCATCGCAATCCTTTTCTAGAGCGTCACAGGCTATCGCCTTCGCAAACCTCGTCGACATTTGGGTGTCTGTTTTTGTCAAGGGGAATGTTTCCAAAAAAACCCTGCCAGAGCCCGGCTTTATTTCCAAGTAGAGGTCCGCAATGCCGCCTTCATACCCGTTTTCTGTCTCTCGGACAGCAAGCAGCTTCATATGGCCCTGCTTGGCAAATGCATTTGGAGCTACCAGCAAAACTGCGATTAAGAAAACAATCCAAATTCTCATTTCCTTCTGTAACTGCATTCGCTTTAATAATTTTTGTTTTTCATTAATTATCTATTTCACAATTTAGAAAAGATGAAAAAGAAATATCCATAATTTTTTTGGGCTTGAAATTCAATATTTAGTTTGATATAACTAAAATTTAAAATTTTCCTTTTATTGCCTGTTTATCTCCCCAGCTTTTTCAGCTCTTTTTCCACCCTAATCTTGTCTTTTAAGTAAGTTTGCTTAGAAATGAAGCCTGATTTATAGGCGCCTTCTATAGCGCGAAGCTCCTTCCCCAGTTTCTGCATCTTAGCCTCTGATCTAATCACTTTTTTGGCACCTTCTTTTGTAACAGGAACATACCTTTTTCTCGGATTGAATTCATACCTTATAAGAAAAAAAGCCACTAGGACTGCAAATGCAATTCCAACAAATAAATATGGCTTATAATTCTTCAGCAATGTGGGATACAGCTTTATGGTTTTGGCTTTGACTTCAAACAAATCAGAGCTCGTCCCCACCGAATCCCCAAAAGTGACCTTAACAGCGGAAATGTAAGTTCCTGGCTTCAGGTCGCTTGGAACTAAAAGTTGCCTTACAAACTTGGCTTGGGTTTCAACAGCCACAGTTTCTTCCTCTGCAGCTATCACATTGCCTTTAAAATCCCTTATAGAGTATTCTATAAGCACATCAACCCTTCCAAACCCCCTGACATTAAACAAAGAGACCTGGATTGTTATCTCGTCTCCTGGATATAGGCTTTTGAATTCCGGCAATACCTGCACATCAACATCAAACAGCGGCTTGGCAGACTCCACCTCTATGATTGTGTTGATTATCTTTTCCAATTCTCCGCTTTTTACTGATATTTCGCCGCTGTAAACATCCGGCTTCATCTCCTCATCAGCGCCAAAGACAAGGTCTACTGACTCAGATTCAGCGGGATTTAATGTATTCTTTAAAGTGTCTTGGGTTGGAGAGAATAAAAACTTCTTCAAGCTCTTAAGGTCAGTCGATATGTCTAGTATTGTGTTGCCGGTATTCCTTATTTCAAAGGAATCCTCTTTTTGTTCGCCCTGCCTTAAAACCACTTTAAGCGAATTCTTATTGAGGGTAAATCCCGGCTCAACTGGTGTAAGAACCTCGCCTCCACCCCCACCTCCCGCTCCTCCAGAACTTCCTCCACCACCTGAGCTGCTGGAGCTTGTCGAGGAAGACGAGCCGCTATCTGTTGAGTTTATCTGCAAGCCTATGCCTACTGATGGGCTGTACGCATGCTTAATTTGCAGTACAAATATGCTCAAAACCACAAATAATAATATCAAAGCCTTTCTCATGTTTACAAGAACCTTACACTAATCATTTATTTACTTTTCTATTGGTATACCTTTTGGCATGTCTTCTGCGGCTTTTTCTGTACAGAAACACTATCAAAATGCCTGCAATCATTGCCATCATCAGCAATATTGCCATAAAGTCATCCTTAGAGCGGCTGACTTTTGGCTTGTTTGGGTCTTCAACAACCTTCAGATTAAGATTTTTGCTTATCTTAAGGCGCAATGGCAAGCCTCCGCCGCCGCTTGGCTCTACCTCGCCAACAGTATAGCTTATGGCGTACATGCCTGGCTTGCCTGGCGCTGTTACATTGAATAATACCCTGTATCCTGATGTTTTGGCAGGCAAAACATAAACTTCTTTATAGTCTACAGCTTTCATAAAAGCCTTGTCGTAATTCAAAACAATAGCTATTTCGCTTTCAGTTGGATTTTGGAGCCTTATGCTGAAAATCTTTGATTGGCCTTCTGTTATCTCCAAAGTGTTTCCTTCCAAATAATCAGACACTACACCAAGAGAATTTACAATTGGAATCGCAATCATCAAAGCTGCTGCCAGAACTATTAAACGCTTCATTCACCTAGTTAGGATTTGCTCTATTAATAAATTTTTTTAGTTACGACACAGCAGTTATATTCCAGGTCGCGTTGTATAATTGCGCGCTCAATCCAGAGCTTGGCACATTGACCCAAATGAAAGCGCTTATGTTCCCTTTGTCATTGTTTGGAGCGAAGGCGCTTGTATGCCCGTGATATAAAGAGGCGTTGCTCCCATTAAGAGGATTTCTCAAATTAACTGTGCCATCAGCAGAGAATGCCAGGTATTTGTTTTCAGATGTTGAGCTGTTTGTCAAGTTGACGCCAAAGTTAGTGACTCCAATACTCTCAGATGCTGTTGTCGTGCCGACAAGTGCAGCTGCGCTCATGTTTATCCTGTTGAAGTCATCATTGCCTGTGTTGTTCATCAGGATATGCGGATACGCCCTCACATTCTGCTGCCCAAGGTTTACAGTGCTGAAGTTGGTGAATGAATAGGGCAATGACAACGCTGAGAGGATGTTATATGTAAACCTTAGTGTGTCATTTGTGGCTGAGCCGCCAAATATATCTCTAATGCTTATATTCACAACCCAAATAGAGCTGGAATTAGCGAAATATGGGACTACAACAGTGCAATTTACCACAACTACTGTGCTCGATTCGCTATGGTTTATGCACGTTCCGAATTCAGAGCTTGCTACAGCAGATACATTGGCGTAATGCTGCCCATTCGGAGAGCCAAGCGTGAAATTGACTATGGCTGTGCTTGCGTTTATATTGCCTGCTCCATCTGCGTCTGTGACATTGAATGAAATCAAAACAATTGAATTTCCTCCCTCTGAAGGATCAACAGAAAAACCGCTCACATTAGAAACATTAATCTGCGGATTTCTGTTTGTAATGACAAGATCAACCTTAAATTTTTTTACAACAGAAGTGGAAGCTGCATACACTATAGATACACTGACAATAGCAAGTATAACTAATAATGCCAGGCTCCTCTTTTTTATCCTTACAATCATTTTCGGGGTTTTCGTTATAAACCCAAAACTCCCCCGCGATTCACAGCCAAGAAAAAGCTAATGGGCTACAAACCAATTTTGGCCTATAACTATTGAAACTTATTTATAATATGGATCAAGTATACCTTTTAAGATATTATATAAATGATTTATTCAATAAGTTGTATATAAAAGTTTTGCTTTTTGAAGTTAAACTGCCAATATTGTTAACGAAATCCGCAAAGGTTTATTCGAATTTCATAAAATAATTATAATGTTGAGGCAAAAGAAAAGAAAGGTAAAACGGCATCCAAAAGTGGATGAGCCTTTCCTGGAGTATTTTTCAAGAAAGAGGTAAACTTCAAGAAAAATATTTAAATAATCCTAGTTTATGATTGGAAGTGGCACTTGAAATTCAATATCCCACAAGTGAAAAGGTGATTGAGTATAACCCATTAGCTTTGACCATTATTAAGGTAAAGAAGGCAGACAAGCTAAAAGTGCTTAGCAATCATGCAATTTTTGGAATTGACTGCAATCTTGTCTGGGCTGCAATAAAAACTTAGACGCCAAAATTGAAGCTGAAAAAATTATTGTCAAGCCTTGAGCAAGAGCAAAATGAATGAGTTATGGTTTATTTTTCTTCTTCGCAACTCAATAGCAATACAGTAGTATCCAAGAAACAGCAGTTATATTCCAAGTTGCGTTGTATAATTGCGCGCTTAATCCAGAGCTCGGTATATGAAAGAAAAAACCGAAACATTTTTATATACTATTAACGATAAGTTAATAACTATTAACTAAAAGGAAATAGCCGATGGAGCATAAAAAATCAAACTCAAAAATTTTGAAAATATTATTGAAAGATTCTGCAATAAAGCCAACTATAACCTATTTAGCAGATGAGGCTGGATTAAGCAGGCCAGGAACATGGAAGATCCTTAAGAAAATGAAGTCTGAAAAGCTTATTATCCTTTCCAAAATCGGCTCCGGAAAAACAAGCACTTACAATATAAGCTTGAATTGGGATAACCCGCTTGTGGAGAAAAATTTGGCACTGCATTTGACTGAAGATGCCTTAAAATACCAAAGATGGCGAAATAATTTTGCGGAACTTGAAAGCAAAGGAGATTTTTTTATTCTATACGGCAGCATAATCAATTCACCGCAGGAAGCTGATGATGTCGATGTCTTGGGAATAACCTCAAAAAAAAATAAGTTTATAGAAATTGAGGAAACAATAAAAAATATACAAAAAACCCTAAGCAAGAAAATACATATTATAAACTTTACACCGCTAGAATTCAAGCAGGAGCTTGAAAAGCCAAATAAGGCATTTATTGATGCAATAAAGAAAGGCATAGTATTATTTGGCCAGGAAAGGTTTATTGAATTCTTCAAAAGAATAGCCAGAAAATGAAACCAGAAAGTGTCAGAGATTGTTTTATAACAGCAATAAAGGACGAGAAAAAAGGAAAAAAGCACAAAGGGTTGCTTATCATTACACAGGACGATAAAAAAGCACAAGAGTATATTGCCAAGGCAAAGAAGAACTTGGAACTTTGCGACTTTTACAAGGAGAAGGGATTTGACTATAAGATTCCGGAAGAATGGTTTTACACTCTTTATTATTGTGCTCTTGCTATTTTGTCAAAATTTGGGATAGAAAGCAGAAGCCAAAAATGCACCGCTGCTTTTCTGAGATATGTCAAAGACAGCAATCTCATAGAATACGATGATGATTTTATTGACAGAATAACGGTTTACAGGGAGAAAGCAGAAAAATCAGATGTGGATGAAAGGGAACAAGCCAGATACGGTTCTTCAATCAAGAGCCAGGAAATTATGGGCAAATATAAGTATATGACGGATATTTGCAAGAAAGCTATATCCCAATGCGAAGAAACAGTGTTTTCCAATAAAGAGTTTAGTATACCCAAAGAATTATATGAGTAAAAAACCCCCTAAACTTTTTGTTTTTCAGGCATTTATTCTCCCTCGTAGTTCATGGGCAGTTGCAATAGATTCAAGAAACAGCAGTTATATTCCAGGTCGCGTTGTATAATTGCGCGCTCAATCCAGAGCTTGGCACATTGACCCAAATGAAAGCGCTTATGTTCCCTTTGTCATTGTTTGGAGCGAAGGCGCTTGTATGCCCGTGATATAAAGAGGCGTTGCTCCCATTAAGAGGATTTCTCAAATTAACTGTGCCATCAGCAGAGAATGCCAGGTATTTGTTTTCAGATGTTGAGCTGTTTGTCAAGTTGACGCCAAAGTTAGTGACTCCAATACTCTCAGATGCTGTTGTCGTGCCGACAAGTGCAGCTGCGCTCATGTTTATCCTGTTGAAGTCATCATTGCCTGTGTTGTTCATCAGGATATGCGGATACGCCTTCACATTCTGCTGCCCAAGGTTTACAGTGCTGAAGTTTATGGATTGGTATGGCAACGAAATCGCAGACAAGACATTATAAGTAAATCTCAAAGTGTCATTTATTGCAGCCGAGCCTGATATATCCTTTACACTGATATTAATCACCCAGTTGGAGCTTGAATTTTCATAGTATCTTAACAAAACAGTGCAGTTTATTACCACTCTTGCAGTTTCAGAGCCGGGACCTGGTTCTGTGTGATTGATGCATGTGCCAAATTCTGAGTCGCTATCAGGCCTTGATATGTTAAACCTGAACTGCCCATCATTTGTTCCCAGAGTCAGGTTGACAATCGCTTTGCTTGCATTGATTGTTGCTGCTCCATCAGAATCTGTGACATTGAATGAGAGCAAGATTATTGAATTTCCCGCTTCAACAGGATCAACAGCAAAACCAGTCACGTTGTTGAGCTTGATTATTGGCGCTCTGTTTGTAACTGTGATCAAAGTGCTGTTCTGCTTGACATTACTCGAAGTGTCAGTTGCAAACATAGTGAAGTTTAATACACAAGCAGAGCTGCACAATGTTGTGACATTGCTTATCTGTATGCTTGTTCCTGAAATAGTGTAGTTTGCGTATGTTATTACTCCACTTAAATTGTAAGTCACATTAACAAACTTCAATCCACTTTCATCAGTTATGTTTCCAGTAAAGTTAATCACGTTGTTAATGAATGGAGATGAAATATTGAAAGTTGTGTTAACAACAGGCACTAAAGCGTCTGTCACGATAAGCAAAGTTGAATTTTGTTTTACGTTATTTGAAGTGTCAGTTGCATACAAAGTGAAATTCAATACGCTTCCATTTACCAATCCCCTTAAATCAGTTGTGTTGCTCACTTGCGCTGTAGTGCCTGATAATGTGTAGTTCATGAACTGCTTATTGTTTGAGAAATTTACAGTCCAGTTTGCTGACAACAATCCAGTTTCATCTGTGATGTTGCCTGTGAAATTAATCACATCTATATTCCTTGCTGTGAACTGAGATGTTCCTTCTGATGCAATTGTCGCGTTTAATGTTGTGTTGACTATTGGGAATGTTGTGTCTGCGATAATCGCCATGCTCAAATTCAAGAACTTGCTGCTGTTAACATCAGCCTTTGTGTTGTTATTATTATAACCTGTATAATTAACGCTTATGTTGTAGGTTGTGAAGCAAGTCAAGTTTTCAGTTATAAGAGTGTTTAATACCTGCCTGCAGCTGTCATTATTGCCCCAAGGGACAGAGCCGTTCATTGTAAATTCTGTGACAAGCTGTGTGGGAATGCCTCCAGTTGCATCTGTCGTGCCATTAAATATATTTAAGCCATTTGTGTCATTGATAACAACCTGTGCATTTGCTATGGGATTATTGTTTGAGGAATTTGTTACGTTGACATCAAGGAACCATTGGACCGTCATGTTGTTTTTTTCTCTTGGCGCAGCTAATCCCAAAGGACTAAATGCAACTCTTGACTTGTTGAAGCTGGCATTAATGAATGTTATATCGGTTGCATTTGCTGTCAGAACAATATCTTGGTAGTTAGAAGCGCATCCTGTTGTGCATGGAACTATTGTATCGTTTGTGAACGAATTGAATGTTGTCACTTCAGTATCTGTCGGAGTGCTTCCGTTAATCACAATTCCTGCTGCCAATGATGATATCCTATTCCTGTAGAATGAATTGTTGTTTACGCCCCTTTCCAAGTAAATACTATAAGAACTGCTTGTATTTTTTGTTGTAATGTTGTTGCCATAAATTGTGTTGTTGAAAACATTGTTATTTAGATAAATACCGTGACTGGACAAATTGGATGTTGTGATAGTATTGCTATAAACAGAATTATTATAAGCAGTTGATAGTAAATACACTCCATACCCAGTACTCCCGCTAGTTGCAATCGTATTGCCATAAACAGAATTATTATAAGCAGTTGATTGTAAATACACCCCAAAACCGTTACCCCCGCTAGTTGTTATGTTATTATCATATACATTATTACCATAAGTAGTCGATGCTAAACGCACCCCATACCCAGTACTCCCGCTAGTTGCAATCGTATTGCCATAAACAGAATTATTATAAGCAGTTGATAGTAAATACACCCCAAAACCGTTACTCCCGCTAGTTGTTATGTTATTGCTATAAATATTATTACCATAAGCAGTTGTATCTAAACACACCCCATACCCAGTACTCCCGCTAGTTGTTATGTTATTATCATATACATTATTACCATAAGCAGTTGTGTCTAAACACACACCATTCCCATTACTCCCAGTAGTTGTTATGTTATTGCTATAAATATTATTACCATAAGCAGTTGTGTCTAAATACACCCCAATCCCAACACCCCCACTAGTTGCTATCGTATTGCTATAAACAGAATTATTATAAGCAGTTGATAGTAAATACACCCCATACCCAGTACTCCCGCTAGTTATTATCGTATTGCCATAAACAGAATTATTATAAGCATTTGAATTTAAAGACACCCCAAACCCGTTACTATCACTAGTTGTTATTGTTATGTTATTATTATGCACATTATTGCCATAAGCAGTTAAAAGTAAATACACCCCAATCCCAGCACCACTAGTTGCTATCGTATTGCTATAAACAGAATTATTATAAGCAGTTGAAGTTAAATGCACCCCATTAGCATTACTCCCACTAGTTGTTATTGTATTATTGTAGAAAGTATTGTTGCTCGAGTTCTTAAATACATAAACCCCATAAGAATTTGCCGTATCAGAAGATAAATCAGCCTGCACAATATTGCAGCTTTTAACAGTAGAATAATTCTGGCTTGATATATTAATTCCATACCCAACAGCGCTTTGCGAATAATTAATCTCAAAACCTTTGCAATCTAGAGTTACATTATTCGCAGCTATGTAGAAGCAGGTTTCCCCGCTATTTGCATCTTGCGTTAAGTTAAAAACTGAATTTGGAGCATCAAGTGTGGTACAATTATTAATAGCATTAGATCTAACAGTTATAATCTGCCCAATATGTAAAGTACCAGAATCACTTCTATTAACACTAGCGTTAATATTATTATTTGTATCATTCACAATAACAGTAAAGTTAATCACGCTTCCAGCAGCCAATCTTATCGTATAGTTTTGGCTGCATTGATCGCTTGTTCCAGTGACAGAGGTATTGAAGTAAGTCTTGGCCCCATTAGAGAGGCTTTGGTTGTCAATGAACTGGCAGAAAGCCAATCCTGTTTCATCGCTGACATTTGCAGTCATGTTTACCCTTGAGAATTGGAATGGAAGTGCATCATCCAAAGAAGCGTTGATCCTTGGGATCAAATCAATTACGGAAATCAAAGTGGAGTTCTGCTTGACATTATTGCTTGTGTCTGTAGCAAACATCGTGAAGTTAATTACAGCAGGGGTTGAAGGCAAAGTTGTCGCGTTGCTTACTTGTGCGCTAGTCCCAGATAAAGTGTAATTAGAATAGGTTATCATTCCGCTTATGTTCCAAGTTATGTTTGCCATCAACAACCCACTCTCATCTGTTATGTTTCCAGTAAAGTTAATCACGTTGTTAATGAATGGAGATGAAATATTGAATGTCGTATTTACAACAGGAGCTAAAGAATCAATAACAATCAGCAGAGTTGAATTCTGCTTGACATTATTTGAAGTGTCTGTTGCATATAAAGTAAAGTTTAATACACTTCCATTAACCAATCCCCTTAAATCAGTTGTGTTGCTCACTTGCGCAGTTGTTCCCGACAAAGTATAGTTCATGTAAATCTTATTATTTGAATAATTTATTGTCCAGTTTGCAGAAAGCAATCCTATCCCGTCAGTTATATTGCCACTGAAATTAATTATGTCTATATTTCTTGGGATTGTTGAGTTAAAAGTTGTATTGGCAACTGGTGCAGTTAAATCATTTATAATAAGCAATGTGCTGTTCTGCTTGACATTGGCAGATGCATCTGTGGCATACATTGTAAAGTTTATAACACAAGACTCAGTGCAGGCTAAGGCAGTGGAATTGGATAATTGGGCCGAGGTTCCGGAAAGAGTATAGTTTGAATAAGTTATTATGCCTGATATGTTCCATGTGATGTTCGCCGAAAGCAAGCCAGTTTCATCCGTTATGTTTCCTGAGATGTTGATTATGTCATTAACCGCAGGGTTTGTTTTATTGAATGTAGTATTTACTATCGGGAACACATTGTCTATAACCGTCACAACAGTTGAGTTTTGCTTAACATTATTGCTCGTGTCTGTGGCATAAACTGTGTAGTTTATCACACAGCCTCCAACACAGTTGTCTGGGATCTGGCTTGAGTTGCTGAATTGTGATGATGCGCTTGTCGAAGTGAAATTTACGTATACAGTCCCTGTTGTGAAGTTGATTGTTATGTTAGCAGTCATTATTCTTGTTTCATCAGTTATGTTTGCTGTTATGTTTATGACATCTTTTATTCTTGGAGTTGCATTTAAGGTTGTATTCACAACAGGCACTAAAGCGTCAGTAACGATCAGCAGAGTAGAATTTTGTTTTACATTATTTGAAGTATCAGTTGCAAATAATGTAAAGTTCAATACACTTCCATTAACCAATCCCCTTAAATCCGTTGTGTTGCTTGCCTGCGCACTTGTTCCAGACAAAGTGTAGTTCATGAACTGCTTGTTGCTTGAGAAGTTTACTGTCCAGTTTGCAGACAGCAAAGCTGTCTCATCAGTCACATTTCCCGTAAAGTTCAAGACATCTATATTCCTTGAAGTGAATTGATACCCATCTGCTCCTGTTGTTGCATTCAATGTTGTGTTCACGATTGGTGGAGTTGTGTCTGCTGCACCTACAATTGTAATCAAATGATCTTCTGTGTCATTCGCAACAACATTTGCATTGTCAGAGCTAAAGTTGACATCAACAACTAACTGAGAGCCAACATCCCCACTTGCATTAATCGTCCAGTTTAGCTGGCACTGGTCGTTTTGGAGCATATTGCCGCAGGAAAGAGGATTTGCTGCTGTAGTTGTTGCATTCAATTCTATATAGTTGGTCCTGACCACACTCACTCTTCCAAAGCTTCCAGGAAACATTGATAACGCCAATATATAAACTGCATTATTGTCCGTTTCATTTATGTAGTTAGCAATATTTGAGGTGATGGATATATTTATGACACAGCCAGTATCACTACTTGCGTCTACGCTCGGTTTTGTGCAGTTTCCAATCGCCTCCCAAGCATTACTATTCCAAATTGAAACGTTGACATTCACACCTTGTGAATCGCCTTCTGCTCCTCGACCACCTGTACCGTTCCAAAGAATTTTTAAGCTGGATATTGCATCCTCGGACTCATTGATTTTGAAAGTGAATTTTTGCGCTGCGAACTTAGCAGTGTTGTCCCTTGTTTTAGCAAATACATCATCAAGAGATGAGATATTTGAATAATTAATATTTAGGCTTCCACCACTTCCAAATTCAGACTCCCCTGATAAATTTATGGAATCTGGCTTTGTGGAAGTATGATTGCCGTATGTTGCATTGCTTAAAGCAACTGGAGAAGGATAAGTGATTCCTCCAAAATCATAATGTTTAATGACCTCTCCTGTGCCATTCACAAACAATGGAGTTGCTCCAAATGTTATGCTTATCGACTTGTTTGAAACATTGCTTGCTGAATCGTTGTACCTTGCAATTCCTTGAACAACGCCGCAATCTGCATTCTTGCAGGTTACATTAGCAATTAAGGAAAATGTTGTATTAGCAACTACTTGCGAATTATTTAGTGGCAGGCTTATGTTGATAAGTAAGCCACCAAACGGCACTATTATCAAAGTTGAATTCTGCTTTACATTGTTGTTAGTATCAGTAGCATACATTGTAAAATTGAATACTCCGGATGAAGTTAATTGAGTTGCATTGCTTACTTGAGCGGAAGTTCCGCTGATTGTGTAGTTTGAATAAGTGATTATCCCGCTTATGTTCCATGTTATGTTTGCCATCAACAACCCAGTCTCATCAGTTATATTTCCAGTAAAGTTAATCACATTGTTAATTAATGGAGATGAAATATTGAATGATGTGTTTACTATTGGGAATGTTGTGTCTGCTGCACCGACAATTATAATCAAATGATCCTCTGTGTCATTCGCAGCAACATTTGCATTGTCAGAGCTGAAGTTGACATCAACAACTAATTGAGAGCCAACATCACCGCTAGCATTAATCGTCCAGTTCAACTGGCACTGGTCGTTTTGGAGCATATTGCCGCATGAGAGCGGGTTTTGTGCTGTGGAAGTAACATTGAGTTCTATGTAGTTGGTTTTAACAGCACTGGTATAACCGCCAGGACCACCTTGTCCACTGAATGATGATATAGCTAATATGTAGACTGCGTTGTTATCTGTTTCATTGATATAATTTCCAATGTTTGTTATTATGGTAGAGTTAATCACACAACCAGAATCTGTAATAGGATTAACATTAGGTTTAGTACAATTTCCCAAAACTTCCCAAGCATTGCTATCCCAAATTGATAAGTTGATATTAACATCAGGACCGCCTAAATCGCCCCCTGAGCGTCCTCCTGTCCCATTCCAAAATATTGTCAATTTTGAAACCGCACTTTCAGATTCATTAATTTTGAATATGAATTTATGTGCAACAAATCTACTAGAGCCTCCGGTAGATAGTGCATAAACTTCATCCAAGCTTGAAATATTAGTATAATTATTTGCAGTGTTCCCTCCACCACCAAATTCTGTTTCTGATGTTAAATTTACAAATTGTGGTTTTGTTGAAGTATGATACCCATAAGTTGCATTACTCGATGTAATGGCTGCAGGATAGGTGACACCGCCAAAATTGTATTGCTTAATGCCGCTTCCAGAGCCATTAATAAACAATGGAGTTGCAAATTTTACAGTGCTAATGCTCTTGTTGCTGATATTGCTTCCACTATCGTTATACCTTGCAAGCCCCTGAACAACGCCGCAATCTGCATTTTTACAGGTTACATTGGCAATTAAGGAAAATGTTGTATTAACTGTAACTTGCGAATTATTTAATGGCAGGCTTATGTTGACGTAGAAGGTGCCAAATGGCACTATTATCAAAGTTGAATTCTGCTTGACATTATTGCTTGTGTCTGTAGCAAACATCGTGAAATTGAATACTCCAGATGATGTTAATTGAGTTGCATTGCTGACTTGTGCAGATGTTCCACTAATTGTATAATTGGAATAAGTGATTATCCCGCTTATGTTCCATGTTATGTTTGCCATCAGCAATCCACTCTCATCTGTTATGTTTCCTGTGAAGTTAATCACGTTGTTAATTAATGGAGATGAAATATTGAATGTAGTGTTGACAACAGGTGCAGCGCTCTCAATAACAGTAAACAACTGGCTTAATTGAGTGACTTGGTTTATTGAGTCGGTTGCATAAGCTGTGAAGTTGATGACATTTCCAGCGGCAGCAGTTATAGAAGTTGTGTTGCTAACATTATAGGATATTCCAGAAACTGAATAATTCATAAATTGCCCTGACCCTGACTGGTTGTTTGTCAAATTAATAAATAATAATCCAGCATCATCTGTTGCATTGGCTGAAAAGTTTATTACATTCCCTTGCTGTATGGAGGAAAGATTGAAGCTGATTTTTAATGATGGAAATTGGTCTACTGTTGTCACACTGATCAAAGTGCTGTTCTGCTTAACATTATTCCCTATGTCTGTAGCATACAAAGTGAAATTAAGGACTGCTGCTGTTGCCGGAAGTGTGGTAACGTTGCTCACTTGCTGGAATTTTGGCAAGCCTGACAATGAAAAATTAAGATAGGTTATGATTCCCGATAGGTTATAGGTTATGTTCATTGCAACCAATCCAATGTCGTCTGTAGCATTGCCTGTGAAGTTTATCACTTGGCCTGCTGTCGGGCTTGAAATGTTAAAAGAAGTGTTGACCATCGGGAAAGTCACATCGGCAGTAGGGCTTTTCACTCTTATGGCTAGCAATCTACCTGTCATTGTGGTTACGTGTGCTGTGCTTGATATGTTGCTCAACAGGCTGTAATCAGGATTTGCTGAAATATTGCCATATTTTCTGACAAGTCCAAAAAAATTCCCAGCTACGCCAACATCAACCATAAGAGTAAATTCGCTTGAAGTGCCGTTCACACTCGATTCATTATTTTGCCTGATTTGCAGGCCGCCTGCCGGTATAAACTTGTTTGATGTAGTAGATGTTGCCTGTGCCGTTGCAATTACGATTGAATCACCGTCAGCTGGAAAATCTGTAGTGTAGCTTGTTATATTAGTTGCGGTAATACCTAAATTATTTGAAATGTTGGAATATGCTATCGACATGTTGTTGGAATCCAGCACCAGTATTGTGCCTGTTCCCACAACTAACGAGCCGCTTATCACTGAGGTCAGATTATATTGCGCATTTGCCGGAGCATTTGTATCATAGGCTGTGAGCACAGCAACCCTGGAATTGTCTGCAGCACCAGACGAGGATAACTCTATGATATATTCATTCTGTGCAAGCACACTGAAAGTGTTCCCTGAAACATTCCTCAACTGAAGGCCCTTTGCAGCAATATTCCTTCCTGCCGCACCTGTCATATTATATTCGACTATTGCAATTATTGTATGGTTTCCTGCAGGTAAATTTGTTTTTGCCATTGCAAGCGATGTAGGAACTGTTGTTGATACTGTGATAGGAGTTCTGGAAGACCTGTTGTAGTATCCAGTCACTCCGTTAAGCACGGCGATCTTCGCCTCACCTATTATTGCGTTTGAAAGGGTTGATGTTGCATTCAATTCATATAATGGAGAGGCTGGAGCATTTTCATCGAGATAAACTCCTGCCCATAGCTCTGTCTCTGCTACTGCGGTAGTCTCAATTTGGGATGCGCCAGCACTTGTTAATATCAGGTTTCCATTTCTTCGCAGTGTGAATGTTGTATCACTGTCTGACGCACTACTTGTATTCATGTATGCAAAAACTAAGACAGCGTTTGTGCCTGCTGGAATGTCAGTACCCAAAGAAGCAAGAGTTGTTTCCGGGCTTCCAGTCCCAATCAAAGTTGCAGAGCCATCAACATAATCTGTGTTGGGCTGGACTGGGTCGTAGCATGTAATCACAGAATCTTTTTGAATGTCTGCTGGCAATGAATAAGAAATATTTATGACTAATGATTCTCCGCCTTCAAGCAAATTTTGATTTAAAATATTGCCTTTGACATTATACTGATTGCTGCCAGTCTGCACATTACAGTAGAAGTCTTTCTTGAAGAAAAATCTGTTGCCTTTAAGGTTGATTTTGTCAAAGAGATATTCTCCTGATATGTCATGCAAAAAGTTTAATTGATATGCTACATTAACAGCCTTATTTTTCAATTGATTGGCAATGCCGTTATTTGTGGCATTGAATGCAAATTTTTGCGCTAATTTTCTTCTGCTTATTTCATAACCATGCGAATGAGGCGTTGGCAAATCTGGAATAATCTTGGTCTCTAAATAATCACCTTGTGGAGTTTCAAAGATGATGCCATCTCGGCTAAATTGGACATCTTCATCCTCGAATATGTTAGGACCTCTTTTACCGCGCTTCAAGGCAGGATTTTCTTCTGTAAGATTAATGCTGAACACGTTTGAGACAGCAACTGTGTCGCTTTGGTTTCCAATTATGAATGTTATCCTTCTGCCAACAAAATCCTTGCCGGGGATGATTGTTGCAATGTCATTTTCAAACAGAATGCTCATGTTGTCTTGCAAATAATAAGTGAAAGTTGTCTTATCGCCAATATTTGAGAAGTATTGGCTCAAATTGATGGTCGCATTGCCATTTTTGACTATGCTTATGTTGGGAATATTTGCAACAAAAATTAAATCAGTTGCATTTGATATTGTTATGTTTGCATTTCCCTCAACAAATCCAGCAGCCTCCTTTGCCAATGAAAGCTTGTACTGCTGGCCAGCAGCCAAATCCATCACTTTTTCCCATGAGCCAAAGCACAGCTCCCTTTCAAAGTCCCATTGCTTGCATCTATACAAAGAATTTGCGCTTGCAGTCGCTTCCAGCTCAGCCTCGTCAAACTGCAAATCCTCAAGGCTTGCAGCAAAGGTCTTCTTTATGTCAACATAATCTATTGAAATATCCCTGGTTACATCATCAAGGCCTATTTTGGCTGTCAATGGCTTTGATATATTGAGCCTGACAACTAATCTGTCTATGATTTTTTCATTCGGGATAATCTCAATATTGTAATAATCAGGCTCTACATATTCCCCTGTGACTAAATCATTATTCTTATAAAGACTATAAGAGCCTGATGCAATTCCTTCGCTGTCCTTAACATCTACATCGACTCTGACTTTGTCTATGGTTTCTACTGTTGTATAAGTCAATGTGTCAAGCACCAGCACAGAATTATTTATCTCAAAAATCAATTTATATGAGCTTTCGTTAAAGCCGCTTAGCAGGCAAGTGTCAATGCAAGTGTCCTTGAAGTCGATGTACTCTGAAAAGAACTGTACGCTTGAGTTTTCCCATTCGCTGTTGTAAACCTCAGCAAACGGCTCGTTTGGATCCAGGCTGTAGTCGACATATAAGACTTGAGCACTGACAATGTTGAGCAGGGTTGCGCCATAAGAGCCGTAGCTGGCATAAAACGGCTCGTTCCAAGTTGGGCGCGAAGACAGCAAATTGACGAATTCGCAGCATTTTTCGCCTCCATAGCATAATATAGTTGAAGCTGCATCTTCAATGCTGTATACTTCCCATCTCGTGCAAAGGTTCTCATCCTTTGCATCCCAGCCGAATTTTGTGTTTTCAACGCTTAAGTCCACAATGCCCGTTGTTGTTTCAACACCATCGTCATCGCTGTCATACAGAGTTCCGCTCTTGTAATCAAGCTTTATTTCAATGGTTTTGTCTTCTGGTTTTTTTTCACTCTGTTTTTCCTCTTTTGACTTATCTTTTGTTTCATTTGTTGTTACATTATTGCCAGTTTCAACTGCAGACACATTTATGGCTGGAATTTCAATTGTTTTCTTGGAAGCAGGCTCAACACTCTCGTTAATATCCTTGCTTTTAGCCTTATCATCAGAAGATTCATTTGCAACAGCAAATCCTGTTGTTGCGGGCTTGTTAATGAGTATTATTGCTGAAAGAAGTATCACAGCTAGCACAGCTGCATAAACATATCCGTATTTTTCGAAATTTTGTATTCTATTCATTTTCTCTTTTTCTTTGCCCTCTGGTAAACAGTCCAGATTGTTCTGTCATCCCTGTTCAGCAGCACAGCAACCGCATGATAAGTAAGCCCAAAAGTGTCTTTTAAGTAGGAAGATATATTCTCGAGAACGCTTAGCTTTCTGTCCTGAAGAATCGAAACAGGAATAGAATAAGGGGACACCTCTTCAGCAAATTTGGCGTGCGCTTTTTTCTTTGCATTTCTGTACGTGACAGCCAATGCCACCTGATTTCTGTTTGTCAGGGTGCCAATCTGCCTGAAGGTAAGAAATAAGTTTTCCCTAAGGTACTTTACAATTGTCTCCAAGCTGCCAAGATGGTTACTTTTGAAAACAGAAATAGGCACTTTGACCTCTTCTTTTGGCTGTATCCTTAGAACTCTTCCAACAATCTCACTTATCTGTTCTTGAGTATACTTCTGCTTTTTAAGATAGTTTAATGTATCCAAAACTCTTTTTTCAGCCTGCTTAATCCCCTCTTTTTCTTGCATTTATATTTTATAAGTTAAATTACATATTATATAAGTATCCTTTGGAAAAATTTGATTTATTAATATTTATTATATAAGTAGAATTAAATATTAAATGATGAATAAAACATATTATATAAGAAAAATAATATATTATATAAGTATGCATTAAGAAATTATAATGAACTTTACATATTATATCATTAAAATTCTTTATTATGTAAGTATAAACCTCTCTAATCATATTAGCAACAGCATAATCCTGTTTTTTCATGGTGCAAAATTCTGGGTAAATGATAAAGCGCGAATCACCCCGGGGTTTACAGCAAAGAAATCAACACACCATAAACCCTAATTCGTGCAGTATTCCTGTTCTTATTCTAATCTATATTCTGTAAGTTATTTGCCTTTTTTTGACAGCTGGCATAACCATTTAAAGCATATCATGTAAGTAAAAGGTATTTAAAGCTTTCGCTTTTATTATCTTCAAAATAGAATTAAACTGTTAATATGTCGAAAATATACTATAATCCATGACTAATAAATATAAGCTAAAATTACTTGCCAGTATGGTATACTTTCGAGCATCAGCTGTTTCTGGGATCCTTCCATCCCTGGTTAAATATGTCATTTGCCATTCTATTGTCAGGCAACCTATATTCAAAACCGCCGCAATTGGCAAAAAGCTCATCATGGCAGACTATAAAGTTTGAAATGTTCTCGCACACAGCCTTTGTATACGTTCTGAATGTTGGCAGCTCTTCTCCAGTTTGATTGATGCTTTGAGATATCACCAGCCCTGTTGGCGACTGTAAATTAGGTGTTATTACAGCTACTGCAAGTACTGCAGCAATCAGCATAAACAATAATACGTGCTTCATTTTGCTTTCAGGGTAGTGTAAGGCCTTATATCAATTTTTTTGTTTATAAACCTAGTTTTATCAGGATTTATTTATAAATGTTTATAAGCGCTTAAAAATACTATGAAAATAAATGCTTTTCTTAGAGAATTGAATCAATTATTTGGCGTTTGCGCTTTTTTTTAGGTAGAAGTGAAGGAAAATAGCTCTTCCAATAAATCATTTTTTTGATTTTTCAGTAAAAACCCTCTGTTGTGCTTTGAATTTATTTTAAAACCTCTTAATTTTTTCAGCATTGTGTTCAGTTTTCAATATTGTTTCACTTGATTTATTGGAAAAATCCTGTTGCATTCATCGCTATAGCCAAACTCATTCAATCAAATAATCATTTGAATAATCATTCAAATAAACGCTATACCAAATAAGTAAAAATAATTCTTATATAAGTAAACTTCACCATTTTCATTATTTGTCATTTTCCACGTTTTTGCAAAATAGAGTGAGCTTATTTGAATTTAGCAATTGGAAATCCCGATACTATGTGCTCAAAAAAACATCCAGGAAAAATAGCATATTGATATGTAAATTTAATAGGTAAAAAAGAATGATGAATCTATCCTATATTATGCTGTGCAATTCAAAAGGAATGTAAGAATTACTCCAATTCCTTCAGGAATTCTGGCTTCAGCAGCCTTTTTATGAGATCTTCATAGCTTTCGCCCTTTTTCCCCTTGCTTTTTAGCCATTCATGGAACTTTTCGCTTACTGAAATGGTTGTGACAGTCATAACAATCATAAGTTTAATAACTCATATATCTATTTTTCTATTTCATTGGCATAATTTGCTTAATAATGATAATTGATTCGGTTTTGCTTATCTTAGCCATTGAGCCCTTGCTTGCCATGGGCTTAATTTCTAGAATGCCCAAAGTAAAGAAAATATTGAAACTTGCAGCGATAAGGCATGTTAACACTATCAGAAATATGTGCCAGAGTCCTCATCTATCTACAATCCCGAACATTGGAGTAATATGAGTTATTAGTGCTACACTGAGTAAAGTGGCTGTGAGAATAATTATTGAAATTATTTTGAATTATTTCAAATCTTGAGTTCAGTTTGAATTTGCTCCCTTGAAACCTCTAACTCGCCAAGTTCCATCATACAAATGAGGAGTTTTAAGATAGAATGACTCGGCTGAATCACCAAAGCAACTTAATTGAGGACTCTATGCAACTTTTCCTCTTACGAGTCCTTGGCCAATGCAATTTCCACTATAAGCGCATAGGCAAGTTGCATTTTAGAGATTTGCAACTGAATTCTTACAGTCAATGCTCTGCATAAGCTTTAGAATAAACATATATCAATCAAATAATCATTTGAATAATCATTCAAATAAATGGAGTATTATATAAGTAAAAATATATGTTATGTAAGAAATAAATTGGATAATCAATATCCTTTGTTGCAATCACAGACAACTGCCATTCTTCATATATAGAGGAGCTATACAGCCCACGTTTTGGTCTTTTTTTTAGCCGTGAGGTGAAGTGGTAATGCAACAAAGCACCGATAGCTATGAAAAATTGATATGATTCAAATCTCAAATATTAAAATCTGAATTATTTCTATAACTTTGCGCATCTTTTCAATGATGTTTAAATGAAGCCTTTGCGCAGATATACATAAGTTGCACATTACAAGCGCATTTAATAGAAAACAGAAAGTAATTTTGATGAATTTTGCCGCTGACTTTTTTTCAGATTTGTGAAATGACTAACCTTGTTTTCCATAATCTATCTGCTATGGTGCCTATATCCTATATATCGTTATGGCAATCCTATTATCATAACTATGCCTATATCTATAATGCCCAAAGTTGCCTTTATTTGCGAATTATCCATTAAAACTATTAGATGCCTAATTATGCAAATACGGATTCTAGCCGATTTCTAAGGCATATGTACGATGGCCTGTATTTGGGCTCCAAGCTGCATTTTTTCCATCTTTATAACGGCTCTCATTTGCAATAAAACAAATAGAAGAAGCGTGAACCAAATCTTTTCTATCGCATCTTTACAATTTTTAGAAATAATCTGTGCTGTAAAGATAATTTCATTAATTTTTTGCGTATTTTCAATTTTTTATCTACCCCTTATCTGATTGTTATTGGATACACTTGAAACTTCCATTATTATAGCTATTTTTTGTTTGTTTCATCTATAAAAAATAGTTGAAAGAGGCAATATTTTCACTATGAAGGCAATAAAATTATATTAAATCCATGCTTGTCATTAAGGTCATAGCCATGTTTTGATAATATCAAGCTCATTGTTTAAATCCCACTTATCAGGTCCATTTTTTTTGTAACAGCTGTAAGTTTCATTGAGTTTCTATTCATTTTCAAGTCAAGATTTACTTTCTATATAGAAAACAAATTATCATCCTATTTTTTGAGTGGGCTTTTGCATTTATAACGAAAATTTTGAGAATTCTAATGATAGTTTGTCTAAAGATCTTAAAACAGGGATTATTACATTGAACTAACACTTGTGTTAATGAAATGAGTTGACAAAAAGTCATATGCTCTTATGTGCTCTGTCATAATCATATTGATTCCAAATTATGATTGTAAGTGCCTTTACATCATTTTAATAGACTTTCAAATAATCTTTCAAATGATACAAATATTATGTAAGTATTTTTAAATCTTATATAAGAAAAAAAACTACATATTCTGCTCAAGATCTTTTTGCAATTTTGCTATGGAAATGGCCAATTCGTTAATCTTGACAGCATTATTAGACAGCTTAGCTAATTCCAGCTCTGTCTTCAACCGCTGCAATTCAAGTTTCTTTTCATTGTGCCATCGATTCAGTTCCTCATCAATCTCTACATCTACTGACTTGAAAAGATTTTTTTGTTTATTTTGTTTAATAGCAGGCTTTGTTTTTGAGACATTCTTACTCTTTGGAGTGTTAGTTGTTGGCTTTACAGGCCTTTTTGGCATTTTCCTTGCAACAATAGGCTTAACAGTCGGTTTAGGCTGATTAGCTCTAGAAACCTTTGATGGCTTGTTCTTCAAATCCTTGCCTTTATTCGGTTCTTTTTGCACCGGAGTTCTTTGCATTTCTGTTCTTGGTTCAGGCATTGCTTTTCCAGCCTTTGGCTTTTGGCTCTTAAACTGTTCAATAACCTGCTTGAATTCCTGCTGGTACTCCCTTCTCATCACCCTTACAATGATATTCTCGTAACTCTCGCCTTTCATACCCTTGCCCTTAAGCCATTCGTGGAATTTCTCACTCACAAGAATAGTTGTGTTGCCCATAGTACCTATAACATTTATAACTCATATATTTACTTTTCTATTATTCTATGGAATTGAGCATTATAAGAATAAGCTGCCTACTATACCCAATAACACCATGCCGTGGTGCAACTATTGTGAAAAGGTGTCTAATTTTTTGAATAACAAAAGATTTATATAAATTACACATTAAATAAACTGGCAATAACCAAATATCCTTAATAAAAAATGGCTTCAATAAACGTTCCTAAAGAAGTACTCCAAAACATTTCTTTCAAATCATTGCCAGCAAAAGAAAAGGAAGAGTACCTTAACAACCTATTGGTGAAAATTCTCGAGCTCAACCCTGAAGGAATTACAATTTCTCAAATAAAAGAATCAACTGGTTTTACCTACTCAACAATTTGGCATCATCTCGAAATGTTGAAATGCACATCATTGTGCAGAAAAATATCAAGGGGCAAGATTGATGTATACTACTCTTTTGGAGTTCAAGACGAATTGAAGGAATACCCGAAAGGCAAAGTGAATTACACTGTGAGCACTGTTTCCAATCCAGACGGGAATTTTGTCTGCATACATGAGTCAAGAGAGAACAGCCTTGGCTCTCGCACTGTCCTAAGAGGCATATCTCTTCCAATTGAATTAATAGACAGTATGGTTGAAATTCTCAAGAAAGTTAAGAGCTCAAGATTAGGCAGAAAAGATAAGAAATAATGATTATTCTTGGAGCTTATTTCTTGTGTTTTTCCAATTCCTTTTGAATCCTTTCTTTATCCTTCTTGTAGGATTTTTCTGATATGAATTTTGACTTATAAGCGTCTTCCAAAGCCTTTATCTCCTTCTTAAGTTTCTGGATCCTTTCTTCCGGAACCCTTTCTTTCAATTTTGCTACTTTCTGCCCTGTATTGAATTTCTTAATTAAGTAAACTGCAATAGCAATCAAGGCAATCAGTGCTATCACAGAGGCAATTCCATATGTATAGTATTTGACGTTAATTGGAGGCTTCTCATACTTTGGCTTAACCTCAAACAAATCGGAGCTGGTCCCGAGAACAACTTGGGCGCTCTCCGCTTCAACAAACGCAAGATAAGTGCCTGGCTTCAAATCAGGGGGTATAAGCAGCTTCCTGATGAATTTTGCCTGCGTTTCAACTTTCAGGCTTTCCTCTTCAGTGGCTATCGTAACTCCAGAAGGATCTTTGATTGAATACCTGACATCCACCTGGGCGCTTCCAAACCCTTTTAAATTGAATAAGATGATCTGTATCAGAAGCTCATCTCCTTGGAGAATCTTCTTGTATTCTGGAACTATCTGGACATTGACGTCAAACAGTTGCTTTGTGCTGTCAAAAATCAAAATTCTTTCCTCGCCTCTTTCAAGGTATATCTTAGCGCTTCCATTTCTGGTTATAGCTCCAGTCGCTTTCACTGACTTTAGGTTTCCAGCGCCTTTTAGGCTCCATGTCAAATTCCTGCTTTCATTTATTGTCAATCCCGGACTGTCTTCATAAGATTTTTCTTCGCTTAAAACCACATTTCCTGTGTATGCAGGATTTTTTGAAAGATAAACATATGATGCAATTATTAATATGACTGTCAATGCAGCCACTGCCAGTACGCTGCTTCTCTCCCACCTTCTTTTTGGTTTTTTCTTCATCTCTATTGATTAACCAATCAATTTCAAATCGACTATATAAAATTTCTTATTTCAGCCTTGAGCGGCATCAGCCTTCTTTTCGTATATAAGGTAACGCTTGCCGTCTTTTTCTATATAGACTTTGAGAGTTCCATTGCCTGAAACTCTGCCGCTTGCTTTAATAGATTCTACATTTATACCATCTTTAGTAATTTCATCAATGCTCCAGTTGTAGACTCCGCTTTCATTTATGACTAGGTTTAACTTCTCTTCTTGGGTTTTTACTTGTTTTAGTGTAGCATGCCCAGTAACTTCCGGTTTTGCCATAAAGAAAAGGCTGATCAGTAAAATTGACAATATTATTGGCAGCCCATAACTCATCAGTCTCTTTTTGTCTAAATTCTTAGTTTCATATACCTTCTTGTGTAAACTGTTTATTTCCTTGTATACTTTAAGCTGCTCCTCATGCCGCAAGCAATAGTATAATTCGAGTATTTCTCTGTATATCTTCTTTGCTTCCTGCAAACTATTGTTTCTTAAAGCGGATTCAGCAGCCATAATTTTATGTGGTAAATCAATCATACGAATTCTTGGATCTGCCCCATCGGAGCTGCTGATTTTTTCGCTTGTGTTTTGTTTATTCATTTTTTCTTTGATTTATTGTAAATTGCCCATATATTCCTCTCATTACGGCTTAAAAGCACAGCAATTTCACTATAACGCAAATTGAATTTGTCTTTTAAATAGCGGACAATGGACCCTAGAACACTAAGCCTTCTATCAGCAATTACTGATAAGGGTATCAAGAGAGCTGTGCTTTCTGCATGTAATTTTCTTTTTCTTTTTATTGTGGCATTTCTATATGTTGTCCATATTGTCCTTGCATCCCTTTTCAGAAGCAGTGCAATTTTGCTGAAATTCAAATCCAGCTCTTCTTTCATATACTTGCAAATGGCCTCCAAAGCGCTTAGATTTTCATGTTTAAATATTGAAACAGGAACAAGAATTTCCTTTGATACTTGTTTATGGTCAATATAACTTAGAATTTCGCCTGTAGAAAGATTGCATTTTTCTTTGATATCGTCTACAGCTAATTCTATTATTTTGAAGGAGTTGTAGTCCTTGATTGATTTTATGATCTTTTCCTCATCGATTTTCAAATATTTCCCTTCTTTTTTATTTTTAATTACACCTATTTTAAGTAATTTTACCTATATTATATGTATTTCCTTTTAAATTTTATGGAAAATTAAGAAAGAATACTTAATTTATATGTATTAATTCATAAAAAAGAACCCATTGATATATATATCAGGTAAGTTTAAAAATATATTAAATAAGTTTTACTTTAATAGCATTAATTTTAAATAAATTACAGAGATCAGGACTTGTTCCAAGAAATGGGACTAGAAAATCAGGAAAAGGAGGTTTTTAACTGGAAGATTCTGTAGCGTCTTGGTTACTGCTATTTTTTAATTTCTCTGTATATCTACACTTCGGAAACCTATTGCAGGCCAGAAATTTCCCGTAAATTGAACTCCTCAACACAATATCGCCTTCATTGCATTTGGGGCATTTTCTTTTTGTCTCTCCGGTTGCAATGGCCTTTGCCTGCTCTCCTGCTTCGCCCTTTAAAAGCTTAGTTGGGCATTTTGGATTTAGACAAAATTCCATTGGCTGCCTTGCCTTTTTGATTGCCAAAACTTTCGGGAAAGCACAAACTTCACAATCCTTTTTAGCTGGCTTGATTAATGCATTTTTTGGTATTGAGAAAATTGTCTTGCAATCCGGATACCTGTTACAAGCGCAAAAGCTTCCAAATTTCCCCCTTCTCATGCTGATATTCCCCTGTTTGCATACCGGGCAAATTCCAAGGAAAGACATTTCATCCTGGGTTTCCTTGTTGGCTTTTTGCAAATCAGCTCCGATTTCTTTTTGGTGTTTTTTGAAATCAATCAAGATTTTGGAAATCGCCTCTTTTGCCTCTTCCAGAACTTTTTCCTTTACCTGTTTTTTCTCTCTGATGTCATCCATCTCAATCTCAAAATGCCTTGTTAATTCCTCATCAATAATTTTTGGGCAATATTCTTCAAGAGTTTCAATTGCTGAAATCCCAAGCCCAGTCGCTTCTATTGACTGCCCATGAATGTAGCCGCGCTGAAATAAAGTATCCACTATGTCAGATCTTGTGGCCTTGGTCCCAAGGTTTCTTTTTTCAAGCTCTTTAATTATAGAGGCTGGAGTGTACCTTTTTGGCGCTTGTGTTTCCTTGCTTATTAGCTCAACTTTCCTTACCTTTATCCCATCGCCTTCTTCAAAATGCGGAAGCTCTGTTTCCTCTAATTTGACATATGGTGCATAAAATTCATGCCACCCCTTTTCTATTGTCCTTGTTCCTTTTGCTGCAAAAATCTCTCCATTGCAATTCATATCCACAGTTATAGTTTCTCTTACAGCATGGTCTGAAAATGTGGCAAGGAACCTTTTGACAACCAGGTCATAGATTTTATTCTCCCTTTCACTTAACCCTTTTGGAATGACGCCTGTAGGAAATATAGCTGGGTGGGCAGGGTCTGTTTTCTTGCCATTATTTGGGGCAAGGCTTGATTTTTTCAACAGCGATTTCGATAATTCAGAATATGGCTTATTGGCAGATAACTCATTTAAGACTCTTAGATAATCTATAGAAGGGGGAAGCTGCTGGCTTGATGTTCTGGGATAGGATATGAGCCCGGATGTATAGAGCTCTTGCGCTATTTCCAGCGTCTCTTTCGGATTGATGTTAAAGCACCTGTATGCTTCAACCTGCAACGACGTCAAATCAAAGGGAAAAGGAGGCATTTGGTTGAATTGCCTTGTTTCGATCTTTTCAATCCTGGCATCTTTCTGTCCTTTTGTTTTTTCATAGACTTGCTCAGCTTTCCCCTTATCCCAGAAATTTTCCTCTATGTGCCAGGCAGTTATTGTAAAAGCGCCATAATCGCCAATTAATTGTATTTGCCAGAAAGGTTTTGGAATAAATGCCTTTATCTCGCGCTCTCTGTTAACAACAATCTTCAATGCAGGCCCTTGAACCCTGCCTGTTGACATTATTTTGAATGAGCCAACGCTTTTTATTGCAGCTGTCAATGCCCTCGAATAGTTTATCCCATTAATCCAATCCAAATAATGCCTTGTTTCGCCGGCTTCTGCCTGGCCCCAATCCAGATGAGGCAGCTTATTCTCATAGGATCTTATCAGGTCAGGTTTCGTCAGGGTTGAGAATTTCATCCTTGAAGCGTCTTTTTTCTTGAAGGCATAGCGCAAAACATTCAACCCTATAACTTCGCCTTCCTGGTCGTAATCTGTCGCAATAGTGAACTCTTTCGCGTCCTTTGCAAGTTTTTTCAGCAGATTAAGGTACTTCCTTGTGAATGCGGAATTTTTTGATGTATCTGCCACAGGCTTCCATTCCACATCAAAGACAGGGAATGTCCAGCCTTTCTTGTCCCTTTCAGCAAGCCCGTAAAGATGGCCCACTGCACATGCAACGACAATGTCTTTTTTTCCATGGGTTACTTTGTAATACGGAACTCCCTGGTAGTTTTCTTTGATAGCTTTTCCGTCTGCAAGCGCCTCTGCTATCTTATTCGCGGCTGCAGGCTTTTCGGTTACAATTAATTCATACATAATCCTGTAAATTTGCAGATAATATAAAAAAGTTATGAAAAGATAAGCGCTTAATAACAAAATAATGGCAACAAACTACCTTTTTCTGGCCCAGAAATAGTAGACAATTGATATTATCACGATGGTTGGCACAGCAGCAGTATACCTCTCCCTGAGCCTCGGAAAGCCAAATGCTATTGTCCAGTAGATTACAGTGCCTAAAACTAATGTGGATATTGCGGGGATGTTCCATCCATTCCTATACCAGTAATCTCCGCCTTCTTTCTTGAATATGTCATCGGTGTAGATCCCTTTTTTCACAAAAAAATAATCCACTAAAGTTAGGGTCCACAATGGAATAACAATCGCACCCAAAAAGTCAAGGAAGAAAATGTAAAACCCAACGAAGTTTGGGCTTAACAATGGTATCATGCTTAAAGGCAGAATTATGAAAGCGGAAATCAGGAGCAATGTCCTTACCTTTATTTTGTGTGAAGGCTTGATGTTTGAGATGCCAAGCGCAGAGGCATAAATGTTGCCTGCGTTTGTGGCGATGGTCGCTGCCAAAATCACGATGTACGCGATCCACCCAAATCCCAGCTTTGTGGTTGTGCTGCTTGGGTCTGATGCAGCCGGATTATAAGTCCCGGTTGAAACAGTCAGGAATACGACACCCAACGCTCCGACAACAAACCACCAGTATTGCGCAAGATTAGCGCCTATAAACGGGCCGAGAGAGCCAGCTCTTGGACTCTTAGAGAATCTGGAAAAATCCCCTATAAATTCCCATGTCCAGTTGTACGCTATCAGCAAATCAATCAGCAAGGCAAAAGTTATTGTGTATGTTACAGAAAAAACACCGCTTCCAAAGGTTGCCTTTAGCCCTTCCAAAGGGGGCTTCCAGTCAAGCAAGCTGATAAAACCCCAATTGCTTATAATAATATATGTCTGGTAAAAACCTAAAGCAATCAAAGAAATCACAGCAATCCATGACATCCATTTAATAATCTTGTGCCCTGCAACCGCGAATATACCTTGCAATAAGCAAATGATCACAATGCTCACCACCATGTAAGGCTGATAGCCTTGCTGCAAAAAAGCAGGCCAGCCAATCCAAATATTAAAGATAAAGCTCATTGCAATTGCCGCGATAAAAACATTGACCGCACCCCATCCAAATCCAAAAATTAGGTAAAATATTGATGGAATTCTTGAGCCCTTGATCCCAAATGTCGGCCTTACCAAAGCCATTGAGGAAGCTCCTGTTTTCGCCGCGATATATCCGAGCAATGCCCAAGGAATAAAAATCAAGGTGCTGAAAACAAAGATAAGCAGGAAAGCGCCCGGCAATCCCGCAAACCCTGCCATCAAAGCGCCGTAATACCACGCTGCTGGCAGGGAGGCAGCGCCAAACCACAGAATCAGTTGGTCAAAGAAGCTGAAAGTCCTTGCAGTCTTGGGAACTTTCTGGGCTGCTTTGTATTCCTTACCTATAATCTCCATCCCTTTGCCGCTCATTGATTCATGTATTATGAATTATTTTAAAAATCTTTGTTATTGATTTTATCAAAACAATAAGATTAAAAACTGAATAATCGTACCAACCTTGATGTATGATGAAATAATCAGGAAAATTATTGAATCTGTGGATAAAAATTTGACCATAGGGGCTTATCCCAAGTTTTCCGAAGATAGCTATAAGGCGCACATTATTGATTTGGTAAATTTCCATGAAATAAACCCAATTTTCTCAAACAAGAAAGTTGCTTTTGTTGACGGGGGAAATGCCGAATTAGTTGCGTCCGCTAACTTTTCCCTGCACTTAATAAGAGTCTGCTATGCAATCTACCAAAATAGAAAGAGGATAGCGATCAAGAAATTTGAAATTTTTGCCTTTGTGCACGCAGTTAATAGAAACAATGAAATTTATTACAAAACTTCATTATTTAATACGAAAAATGATCTTGGTTTAGGTGAACTGTCTTTCAGCTCTCTTGACCGCACATTAATGTCAGGAATAAACAGAGCGGACATAAGCAGCGTTGCAAGCGCTGTAAGGAGATTTGCCGAATTAAGGCTTGCAGAACTTGTTTCTCGGGAAAAATTGGCAGATATAATTGTTTTGGACGGAAACTTGCAAAGCACATTCACAGGCGAAAACAATTTTTTGAATGAGCTGTATGATTCATGCGCTAGAAACAGCGTTGTTTTGACAGCCTTGAGCAAAACTTCTTCTTTGTTTACTGATGATGGAAACCTGTTTAGTGCAGTTTTGCAGGCGATAAGCCCTCTTGCAAGCTGGTTTTACCATCCAATTGTTGATATCAGCAACACAAGCCATCAAGCGGAAATGCTTTTTGCGAAATTTCATGAAAAATCAAAGCACGTTTTCAGATTTGAAATTTTTGACAAGCAGAAGGCAATGTCAGAAGAAACTATTAATATTATTGCAAACAGCTGCATCGACCCGATATTCCTGGGTTATCCATATGGACTGGTTGAAGCCGACAGGACTGCAAGAGTATCAAATAATGAAAGGGACATGCTAAGAACAATGATTTTGGTTAAGCTTAAAAATAAGAATATTGAGAAGTATCTAAGCTCTAGAAACGCCCATGAAATTCTTGACAGGATGAGTTTTTGACGTTACTCCAACAAAAAACACAAAACTATATAAACCCTGTATTCAATAAAAATATTATGTATGATGTAATAACAGTCGGCAGCGCCACCCTTGATGTCTTTGCAAAAACAAGGTTCTCTGAGCTAATAAAAATCATAGATCCAAAAGGCGAAACTGATTTGCTCGCTTTTCCAAGCGGCTCAAAGATACTGATTGATGAGCTTGAATTCACAACAGGAGGCGGGGGCACAAATACCGCAGTCGCTTTGTCAAGGCTCGGCCACAAAGTTGCTTTTCTTGGCAAGCTTGGCACAGGCACCAATTCCGATTTTATTCAGAAGGATTTGAAAAAAGAGAAGATAGAGCTGCTGTGCGCTTATGGGAAAGGATTGTCAGGATATTCTGTGATATTGGACACCTTAGAGCATGACAGGACAATCCTGACTTATAAGGGCATAAATGACGAGCTTAGCTACAAGGAATTGCCGCACAAAAAATTGAAAGCAAAGTGGTTCTATTTCAGCGCAATGATGAATGAGTCATTCCATACACTCGAAAGATTGGCTGAATTTGCGCAGCAAAACAAGATCAAGGTTGCTTTCAACCCGAGCATCTACCTTGCAGAAAAGGGAAGCAATCATTTAAGGAATGTACTGAGCAGAACAGAGCTCTTGGTCCTTAATAAGGAAGAAGCTTGCCTGCTCGTCGGCCGTGAGCCGATGGAAGGGCTTTTATTCAAGCTCAGGAGCCTTGGACCTAAGACAGTTGTTATAACCGACGGCAAACATGAACTGTTTTTGATTCAAAACGACTATATTTATTCCGCAAAGCCATCTGATGTCAAGATTGTCGATACCACTGGCGCTGGAGACGCCTTTGCATCTTCATTTCTCTCCGGAATGATAAGGAAGAACAACATAGAGTTTGCAATCAGGCTTGGCGTAGCCAATGCCCAATCTGTCGTTGCGCATTATGGCGCAAAAAATATTTTATTGACTTATAAAGATGCAATGAAAGAGCTGAAAAAATTAAGGATAAAAATCAATGTAAAGAAAGTCTAATCAATAGCGACCAAAACATCATTGCCTTCTATCTTGACTTGGTATTTTTCAACATGGGCATTGGGCATCACAACATTCTGCCCTGTTTTTACATTGTAGCGCCAGCCGTGCCATGGGCATGCCACAACATCCCCTTCAAGGAAGCCTTCCCCCAAAGGTCCGCCTCGATGCAGGCAAGTGTTGCTGATTGCGAAAAATTCACCATCCACATTAAACAAAGCAACATCTGTGCCATTTACGTTGACAACCTTGTTTTCACCAGGGCTTAAATCGGATTTGCTGGCAACTTTGACGAAATTTGGCATTGTTTTCACCTGATGAAAAAAGCCGTATCTTATTATTTAAATATTTTTATATTTTATCGCATTGCAAAAATCAAAACCTTTATATTTAAATAATAGGGCATCATTGTTTATCAAGAGGTGAAAATGTTGCACAAGAGTAAAAAATTCATTCTTTGGTTTGACGAGCTTGGCATTGAGGATGTCCCTCTTGTAGGCGGTAAAAACGCGTCTCTTGGCGAGATGTACAGGAACCTGTCAAGCAAAGGTGTTAAGGTGCCAAACGGCTTTGCAGTCACATCACATGCTTATAACTATTTTCTTGAAAAAAATAAGATTAAGGACGATATAAAAGCAATATTGAAAGGATTAGATACGCATAATATGAAGAACCTGAACGAAAAAGGAAGAAAAGTCAGGGAAACTATCCTGAAGGCAGAGTTGCCTAAGGAATTGAAGGATGAGATTTCTAGCTCTTACCAAAAGCTCTGCAAGCAATATGGGGCCCATGCGGATGTTGCAGTAAGGAGCTCTGCAACTGCTGAAGACCTGCCTGATGCGAGCTTTGCAGGCCAGCAGGAAACATACCTAAATATCAGGGGAGATCATTCCTTGATGGAAGCAACAAAGAAGTGCTTTGCTTCTCTCTTCACAAACAGGGCAATTTCTTACAGATTTGACAAGGGTTTTGACCACTTTAAGGTTTCCTTAAGTGTAGGGGTGCAGAAAATGGTGAGAAGCGACAAAGCCTGCTCCGGAGTCATGTTCTCAATTGACACTGAAACTGGATTTAAAGACGCTGTATTGATTAATGGGGCTTATGGCCTAGGCGAGAACATAGTGCAAGGAAGCGTAAATCCGGACCAGTTTTATATTTTCAAGCCGACATTGAAGAAAGGGTACAAGCCAATCATAAGCAAGAAGATTGGAAGCAAGAAAATAAAGATGGTCTATAGCGAGCATGGAGCAAAGCACACAACTGAAAATGTTGAAGTTTCTTATGAGGAGAGATTTAAGTTTGTCCTGACAGATGATGAAATTCTTAAGCTTGCAAAATGGGCATGTGCAATAGAAGATTATTATTCCGCAAAAGCCAAGAAATTCAAGCCTATGGACATGGAATGGGCGAAAGACGGCATAAGCAATGAGCTATTCATTGTGCAGGCGCGCCCAGAAACAGTCCAAAGCCAAAAAAATACCAATTTTCTGGAAGAATATATACTAAAAGAAAAAGGTCCTGTTTTGCTGACTGGCTTAAGCGTCGGAACTAAAATAGGTGCGGGAAAGGCCCATGTAATCAAGAATGCAGCTGACATCGGGCATTTCAAGCAGGGTGAAGTCCTTATAACAGAAAAGACTGATCCGGACTGGGAGCCAATCATGAAGATCGCTTCTGCCATTGTCACCAATAAAGGGGGCAGGACAGCACATGCAGCGATTGTAGCCCGTGAGCTTGGAATTCCAGCAATTGTTGGAACAGAACGCGGAACAGAAATTGTCAAGACAGGAACAGAGGTTACAGTTAGCTGTGCAGAAGGTGAAATTGGCAAGATTTACCAAGGCAAACTAAAATTTGAATTGAAGAAAGTTGATCTGAAAAGGTTAAAAAGGCCAAAGACAAAGATAATGATGAATGTCGGAAACCCTGACCAGGCCTTTGAGTTTTCCTTCATCCCAAATGACGGAGTGGGACTGGCAAGAGAAGAGTTCATCATCAGCTCTTACATTAAAGTGCATCCCCTTGCATTGCTGCATTACGATAAGATAAGAGATAGAAAAGTCAAGGATGTTATCGATGAATTGACTTATGCATACAAGAACAAGGTAGATTTCTTTGTGGAGAAACTGGCGCAAGGCGTTGCCATGATTGCATCTGCATTCTATCCAAGGGACGTGATTGTAAGGATGTCTGATTTCAAAACCAATGAGTATGCAAACCTGATTGGAGGATTGGAATTTGAGCCGAAAGAGGAAAACCCGATGATTGGCTGGAGAGGGGCTTCAAGGTACTACACAGGCAATTATAGGGAGGCTTTTGCGCTTGAATGCATGGCTATGAAAAAGGCAAGGGACGAAATGGGATTGTCAAATATCAAGCTCATGATTCCGTTTTGCAGGACTGTTGAAGAAGGCAAGCTTTGCGTTGCTGAAATGAAAAAGCATGGATTGGTCCAAGGCAAGAATGGTTTGGAAATCTATGTAATGTGCGAAATCCCAAGCAATGTCATTTTGGCAGACGACTTTTCCAGAATATTTGATGGATTTAGCATTGGCAGCAATGATTTGACACAGCTGACTCTTGGCTTGGACAGAGATTCTGAATTAGTCAGCAGATTGTACGATGAAAGGAATCCCGCTGTCAAGAATTTGATTGCTGATGTCATTCAGAAATGCAGGAAGAACAAGAGGAAGATTGGAATCTGCGGACAGGGCCCAAGCGATCATCTGGACTTTGCCCAGTTCTTGGTGGAATGCGGGATAGATTCAATTTCCTTGAATCCAGATACAGTCCTTAAGACTACGCTTGCAATTGTTGAAGTGGAAAAGAAATTAAAGAGATAATAATTATCTTCTTTATAGAAAATAAATAAAATTTAGGAATTATTAAATACTTTCAATATTGAAAGAAATAAATCATGAGAAATTAACACCGTTAATGCGATATTGGGATTTGTCATTTTTTGTCTTCACTCTTTAGTAGCTAAAATCAAAAGGTTTAAATAGTAGTTATCACATTAAGTTTGGTTAAGGGGTGTAAACCAATGGTTAATTCAAGTGCTTTTGATAGCATACGTGGAAGGCAGTATAGAAAATTTAGAACTCGTTCTGCAAAATCTGATCTCCCTATAAATTACAATCACGGCTTAAGCAATGATAGGCCAAAATTAAAAAACCTGTACGAGGGACAGAATGAAGGCTGGCATCTGCAGGATTCTGAAGGAAAAGATTTAGGAGCATTAACATTATCACTTGTTTCTGACACAAGAAAAGGAAGGGACAAAGTAAAGATAGGCCCGCAATCCGCAGACTGGCATCTGAGAAGAGGATATTTTGATGTCCAAAAGCATTCATTCTTACAAAAGCACCAAAGGCTTTCTCCAGGGAACGCAGATGAAGATTTGAGGAATCCTGAGGAAAAGCATTACAGCTGGGCTGTTGCTGAACTGAATGGAAAAAAAGGAGTTAGTTTTGCAGTAGTAGACAGAGACAAATTCAGTGACAGGGAAGGCTACGTCAAGTGGTTCTTTGCTCCGGTCATCAGGACAAAAGATGGAGATTTTTCAGGCTCAAATGCCGTTCTTGGAAATGGGCATAAAGTTCCCTTGGAACAATTAGTTCGGGATAAATCACTTGAACATATTGGCGGCAAAAACATGTTGTCTGTTTATGATGCTCCAGAAAGTGAATTGGAAAAAATTAAGCCATATTTCAGGGCGTTAGCGCCTGAGTTTGCCGTTCCTAAAGTTGATGCCAGATCCGTTAAAGATTACAGGGAAAAAGCCGATAGAATTTACATGGTCATAAGTGTTCCAGAATCCAGCAACCTAACAAGGAAAAACATAGGAATAGAGCTGCAAAAGGCAGTTGAGCTATATCACGGTTACTTAAGAGAAGCTTATTTCCCGCAGTTCGCAAATGTAGATGATGGAAAGAAGCACAAATTGACAAAGAAAATAGAAGCTGCAAGGGAAATGTACGAGGGCGGCATATTGAAGCTTGTCGAAAGCGCAAGAAAGATTGACGGCAAATTAATTGTCCCATACAAAGATGCCGCAAGAATCGGGAGACCTTTGACTCCAAAGGAACAGTTTGAATTTGGAATAAAATACTTGATGGAAGGTGAAAAATTATTCGAGCATTATGTAAGATATCCTATCAAGAAATAATCATTCAATCTTCAAAATCTTCCTGGTTAGGCTCCTGTGCACAGGAATCGAGAACTCCTTTTCAATTTTAAATTTCGCTGTTTTTAATAGGATTCTGTAGCCAACATAGCTTGGAAAGACTATAACCGCTTTCTTTTTCAGGATTTTTCTCAGGTTTTTTAAAAATTGCAGGTAAAATTGCTCAAGATTCTTAATTGCAGTTTTTTTATTGGTTTTCAGGCTTATTTTGTTGTTTTCTTGATTAATCGAATTTTTATAATGTTGCAAATAGGCATTTGAATTCAATCCATAAGGCAAGTCTGTGGCAACACAATCAGCCTTTTCTTTTATTTTCAAGGCGTTTTCGTTGATTATTTTATAATCCTTAATTTTAAAATATCTTAGATTTTCTTTGCATCCTTCCACCTCATTCCTGCTTATGTCATATCCTACTGTTTTGATTTTCATTAACCCGGCTTCAAGTAGGAATCCTCCTGAGCCGCAGAAAGGATCGAGCAAGGATTCATTTTTCTTGATTCCTGTCAGATTAACCAATGCCCTTGCAAGCTTTGGGTGCAAAGAGCTGGGGCTGGAAAACGGCCTTAAATGAGATTTTCTGGGTTCAAAATTTTCCCTGTTTTCATAGATAAGCAAACCGCAATAAACCCTGTCCTTAATAAGAAAGAGCTCAATTTTAGTTTTTGGACTGTCTAAATCGACTTTTGGACTTCTTAAAGAATGCCAAACATATCCCGATAGGTCCCTTTCAGAAAAATTTTTTTGATTATTTTTCATTTTCTTATTATAGGGTTGTTTCCCTTTTGAATCCTTGATATTGCCATCAAAATGATGTGCTCTTAAGCAAAAGCTGCCTTTGTAAACAGAATTCCAATCATAATCTTTCATTAAATCAACTAATCTTTCAGCTTCGCATTCAAACAGAAGCTTGTAAATGCCTTTTGTCAATGCAAGCTTTTGGGATATTCCATTTAATGATTTTCCATTTTTGTCTAAATCAGCAATTAGCAGATGGCTCATCAGCTTAGAACTCCGAATGTCAAATAAGCTTGTCGCTTCTTCTTTTCCCAGGGCAATATAATCCCCGGACAGCAAAAAAATGTACCTCATTGGAATTAAGAATCTGTAACACTAGATAAACCTTATTTTTTCCTTGATTTCTTTGTTTGACCAAATCCCAGAATTGAGAATCCCCTGTAGCCAAGGTAAATCAGTACAACCAATGCAATGCCTAAGATGACAAACCTTGCCCAGTCCGCAAGCTCGCTCCAGTAATTCATTGTGCCATATATTATTGTCAATATACCTCCGCCAAACAATCCTGCGCTGACGCTTGTCAAATTCAGAACAGCGCCAATTATGATCACAATTATCCCTATTATCCCTGAAACGATGAAAACATTCCTATTGTAAATGTTCAGCGCATTCCTGAAATACCTGCTGCAGGATGTGCACGATGTAGCGATTTGGCATCCATTATTGTCATACTCAAATACGACATCCTGCTGCTTCTCCAGGCAATCTTTCCTGAAGCTTTCATAATCATCAATCGCCTTTCCGCACATATTGCCTATAGGCTCCTTTACTCTTGCAGGGTATTCATAAGCATCATAGGTGGCGTCTATCAAGTCAGAAACTTTGCAAAACTGCTCATACTTTGGCTCCTTGTAAAAGACCTTTATGCCATAAACTATGAAGAAAACAAAAATGACAGCGATTGCAGTTCCAAGTATAGCTTCCTTGATTTTGAATGGCATTGTAGGCATTAACACGATAAAGTATAAATACTTATTTATTTTCTATATAGAAACAAAAAGTATATAAATAAGTAAGGCATTACATCTTTTTATGAAGAAAGGCAGGCCCATAAAATCAGAAATAAGGCAGAATGTAGTCGAGATACTACATTTTGTAAAGAAAGCCTATGGATATGAAATATACAAGGTTTACACTGCGATATTTCCGAAAGTGACCTTGAGGAGCATTTATTACCACTTGAAGAAAGGCGTTGACTTGGGCGAATTTCAGGTCAACAAGATCGAGAAGGAAAAAGGCGACTATTCCTGGGGCACAGAGGCTGAAAAAATCTATTACTCCCTTGGCCCAAGCGCAAAGCCAACCGGAAATGACAGGGTAAGGGAATACGTTGAGGCAAAGCAGAAGCCCGCATGATTTCTATCTGGCATTTTAAAATGTATTGATTTTAGAGTGGTGAAAGAGGAAAAATTTAAATATAGTCAGGCTATACTTCTATAAAATGTTTTGGAGCCCACATAAAAAAGTCTCATTTGACCTTCAAGGGTTAGATACTTCTATTTTGGGTAAAGAAGAATTGACCGGTCTTGATAAGCATTTTGAGAATTCGGAAATTAAAATTCATCGCAGTGGTGCTGACTTTTCTTTATATCTTGTGAACACTAGTTTGTTTGGACCAAAGATAGGGCTATATGGTTCAAAAGATATTGCGTACGAAGTCTCCTCTGCATTTGCCGATGGTGTTGCAAAAATTGTTAAAGGCAAAGTGGAAGAAGGAAGACCCCTTGGTGATAAATCACAAGTTCCATTAAAAGTTATTGATTTGCAAACTCCAAAAGAAAGACTCAGGGATCCACCATTCCCATTACGGACACTTGCAACTTATTTAGACGGATTTAAAGGATTAGGAGAAATTCAAACAGCTCAAGCTACTTACGTAAATGTGCCGAGGACTGATTTCAATAATGCTCAAACTGCTTTGGGTGAAAAGTTGTCAGCAAAGTTATATGTGAATAGATAATTAACTTTTACTTTAATAAATAGAACGTAAAATCCATTAAATATTGTATTTACTAAGATTTCTCATTTCACAAATCCGGCTATTATATTCACAAAAATAAGCAATAGAAAAAACATTCCTATATAACCCCATATCCTGTCGCCTTTTTCTTTGTCAAAGATTCTGTGCATGACAAGCTGCAGCATCCTGCCTCCGTCAAGAGGGCCGATTGGGACTAAATTGAACAAGCCGATGCCAAAATTCAGCACAACCATTATCACAAACAGGCCATAAGTCCAGATCAAAGCTTGCGGCAAAAAACCGCCATAAGCTGCTTTTATGTCGTCTCTTATCTTTGTGTTTTGCTCAAGATATGCCCCGATGTATGCAAGGCTCTCATTTTCAGGATTTTTTGCAAGCTGCAGGTCATATGTGGACTTGTCAGTCTTTATGCTCACTTTATCGCCAGGTTTTTTGCTTCTCATGGCCGCACTCAAGTTGTTAACATAAGGCGTTGGCAAATTATCTACCTGATGGATTACTTCTCCTATTTGCATCCCTGAGCTTTCAGCAGGAAACTTTTTGTCGCCTTTAACGTAATCTGTAACTTTGACGCCGTCTGGCTGTATTGTTGCGTCTGCCATTGGCGCAATTACAAAAGAGGCAACCGCAAAAAATAGCAAGGCTGTTATGATATTCGCAAGTGGCCCTGCGGCAAATACGCTTAATTGCTCCTTGTGCGGCCTTTTCCTCAGCTGCTTTTCATCAGGCTCTACAAAGGCAGCTGGTATTATCGGGATTATCAATCCCAAAAAAGCAAATCCGCTTGACTTGACTTTCAGATTGTTTGCTCTTGCAATCAGTCCATGGGAAAATTCATGCACCACAGCCAAGACAAAAATTGAAATTATCCAGTAGAAAAATGGAACATAAAACACGCCTTTTGCCTTAAATGGCAGCACAAGGCCAACTCCAGGGACAGCTTCTGGTTTTGTGAATAGGACGTAAATATTGCTAACAAGCCCATAACTGATGAATATCATTCCAAGAAATCCTATAAGAATCCCGAAATAACCAATGTAACGCACGAGTCTTCTATACTTGTTTGCCATAGTGTCCATCAGCCTAAGGCCCCAGGTAGTCTTATACATAGAGAAATATAACAAATAGGGCACCAGAAACTTTGTCTCAAGATTTTTCCTTTTCCAATAAATAAGAATCGTGAAAAAAACAAGAAAAACTATAGCAGCAATTGATTGAAAGTCTGGCATTTTAATTTACTTCTTTCTCACTGCCTTGAACGCCTTGCCTCTGCACCTTCTGCACTTTATCTTGCCCTGTATCACCTTCAAGTTTGGAGCCTTGATTTTAGTTTTGCATTTCCTGCAAACAAAAACATTCCTGAACTTTCTTATTTCAGCTTCTGGAAACTTAACCAAGATGAACACCTTGTGTGGATTTTTGCCTGGCCATTCAATCACTTCCCTTTACTTGCTTGATTATTTTTTCATCCATGATTATCCAATATAAGACGCTGGAGCCCTCTGCAACTTGGCCTTTCAGCTCTTCCGGTATTTTAAGGTCAAATGTCTCGTAAGTCTCAGAGTCCATGACATTTGCGGTTTGCCCCTGTACACTCAGGACCTGCGCTGTCTTTTTCTCTATTATAGGAACTTCAACATTGTCATGCCCTGGCATCACAACAATCCTCTTCTTGTCATCAACTAACCCAACTGCTGAAATCCTGACCTTTGAATGGCCGTGCTTGCCCGGCTTTGAGATTTCAACATCCACCACCCTGGAAGCCACGCCATCCAGGATTATAGATGTGCCTTTCTGGACATTGTTGGCTGTAATCGTCTTTGTGTCTGCCATATAACCATCTTTTTAGATTAAGATTAAATGGATTAAGTAAGTAATTTATAAAGATTATGCTTGAGCAAGAATTATTCCTTTAGAGCCAGCTTTATGTCTTCTGCCTTTACTGTTTTCCTTCCTGCATGAACAGCAAGCTTTATTGATTTCACAGCAATTTCATTAGCTATGTCTTCTATTACGTCCTTTAAGGCTATTTTTGCCTTGTCAGACACTCTCTCTGCTCCTCCTTGCTTAAGAAGCTTTTCCATTGCAGCAAGGGGAAGAAATTTTTCGCTCATACAGCATCAATTTGCAAGTGGTAGTTTAATATATTTAAACCTGTCGAAAACCCTTGGTTTTTGGAGCATGCTTGGAAATCCTTATTATCTGTCAAATTTGCAGAGACTGGATACATCTTCAATTAGAAATTCAAAATCGCCCTTAGCCCAAACCTGTGTTTTCTTGCAAGCATTGATATCTGTTTCTCAATCAGGCCGCTGTTTGGAAATCTGGCTTCCATCTTCTTGAATTCATTGCTGTGGTGCAGGTATCTTCCGTTCTTATTTTGAAACTTGAATTTCTTGTGGAGCATTTCATGGTACATCACATAATCCAGCAATTCCTGGGATGCTTCTTTGAAAATTGTGCTTATTGTAATTATATCGCTCCCGTATTCATAGCACCCGAGCTTGTTTGTTGAGTTGCTGCCCCACTGGAGGTTTGGCTTGTCAAGCATGCCGTTGAGGAACGCTTCATTGACCCTGTCAAATGACGATTCAAGGATTTCGTCTGTTTTTGTTTTTGGGACTGCTAAATGGACGTTCTTCATGAATAGATTGTAAAGCTCCATATTCATTGTCTTTTTTTTGTCCTTAAGTATCTTTACCATCAATTCCTGTATTAAACCAATCTGTATCTCTTTGCTTATCTTCTTCCAGTCCTTGCTGAGGGAAAAAACAAGATTATTGCCGTATCGCTTCACGTTTGCGTTATACGGCTTGAATTTTCTGTGGTATTTTAAGGAAGTGGAGTAGCTCAATTCCTTCCCTGGATAAAGTTCATGGAATGCTTCTTCAACGAGATTCATAATGGCATCAATTAAGAATAAAATTAAAAATCTTTTGATTTAGGTATGCACTTCATACCTCAAGATAGCTGCAATTTTCCCAAAATCACGGAGCTGCGCGCCTTCCCTTGTTTGCGTTGAAATTATTTTGACAATTGTGCCTACTGTCTGTGCGGATTTATCAAATTCCTCAATCTTTTCTTCGGGCAGGTCTTCTGATAATAGCAGAGTATCAACCATTCCCATCTTCAGCTTGCTCATGACCTCCTGCTCCCCATAGGATACCATTTTTTGCTTTGTAGCAAGCATTTCAAGAAATTTTCCAACTATCTTCTTTTCATCCATAACCTCTTCCTGTGCTAAAACGTCCTCGCTTTTCTCAAGCAGCTCTTCCAGTCCAAACTCTCCGGTATAGCTCAAGTCTTTTATTGCAATTATCTTTCTCCTGACCTCATTTGTTATGAAGTCACCTTCCACCAAATCATACTTTGTGGGGCCCGGGCCGCCAACAATTATTCCCTTAAGGCCTTCCATTTTGAGGAATGTTTCTTTCATGTACTCCGCGACTTTCTTGTAATGGTCTTTTGCAGCCCCTTCTACAAGGCTTCTGAAGCGATTAGCGCTTTGCCCACCAGCCTTAAATTTCCCAGGCACTTCAGAATGTGTCTTGACTAACGGAATTATTGTTTTGCCCTTCAGCAAAGCGATGTTTGCATCGCGCCTGTCCATGACAACTAACCCATAAACTTCCTTGGTTTCCAGCATATCCCTCAAAATGTCAAGCACAAACTCCTTATCGCACCTGTAAATCCTAGTCTTTAAGGGCACAGGAGTCTCAAAGCTCCACACCTTGAATTCCTGCTGGCCTTCCCTTTGCGCCACATTTCCAGAAAAAACGGCCAAGCCGTTCGGCGGAGTCCTCTTAAACAGCTTTAGATGCTGTATCATCCTTTCAAGGGCATCTGTCACATTATTCCTGGTGATAGTTGATTTTATATTGGAAGCTGTTCCCTGCTCTTGTGCGAGATGATTGATTATCTTATTCAGGTCATAATCTTGAGGGATATACACACTAACCAATTCTGTATGCCTGCCCTTATAGTTCTCAAGCTCCTTAATCAGTTTCTTCAAATGATATCTTTGGGCTTCTGTAAGTGCCATATTGCATCAGAAATTTGTATAATTTATAAAGATTGGGCTATTGTATGTTTTTCTTTGGAGCAATAACCCAATGCCCAATCCTAAGGATCCATTCAACGAAGGTTATGAAGAGAAGGTACTTTGAAACTTTAGGAATGCTCTCAATAAAAATGCTTATTGAATTTCGCAGTCCTTCAAGTGAGATTGCATTCGGGTCTGTGAGAAAGATGAACACAAGAGTCCATGGAAGAAGCTTTCCCATGTCTTCAGCAAGGCTCGCGCTCACATAAGCTGAAATTCTCGTGGCAGCGACAACCACAATTGCAAAATAAAATATCTCCTCTATGGGCCTTGACCTCGACAGAAGAAAAAGCATGAATGAGAACACCAAAAACCAGATGAAGGAATAAACAGGGAAAAAAATGAGGTATTTCAAAAAGTATGTCATTCTGTCTATGATTGAAGCAAATCTGCTTTTTTTCCCAATTTGCGGTATATCAAACAAATCCCTTCTGACAAGCTGCTTGTGGTAAAAGTACCATGCAATGAGCGCAAATACGAAAAGAACAAAAGTTGCGATTAGCAAATTAAGAAACTGCTTGTCTAAAAAGAAATTTTTTGCCAATTCAACATAGGCCATATAGCTCATAAAACACTTCTAAATTGGATTGTATTTAAAAATTCCTATTTTTATGCAGATTTTTTTGATCACAAATGCTAGATTTAAATTGCCATTCAGCATTGTTAAATAAGAGTTAGCGATAGATTTAAAAATGAAAGATTAATCCTTTTAAAGGGGCTTGTATAAAACTACCCAAGCATGGGTCTTTGTTAAAGCATGAAGCTGTGGGGTAGCTTGGACACATCCTTTCCGCTTTGGGAGCGGACGACCCCGGTTCAAAAAACCATAAGGTTATGAAAATCCGGGCAGCCCCATTTGAGTTGCTCAATAAAAATGAAAACAGAAGAAAAATTAGGGTCAGTTAAAAGATTTGGAACCAGATACGGAAGAAAGCCCAAGCTAAAATTCTCTAAAATAGAGTCTGAGCAAAGAAAGCTGCACAAGTGCCCATATTGCAATAAAATTGCCGTTAAAAGGGTAACTGCTGGAATATGGCAGTGCAGAAAATGCGACAGCAAATTTACTGCCAAGGCATATTCTGTAACAAAGAAGATAATCACAAAAGAAAGCAAAGCTGTCGAAGAGCCAGCAGAAATAAGGGAAGAAATGGAAGAAACAGAAGCTGCAGAGGAGGCATAATGGCGGAATACAAGTGTTTTGACTGCAACAAAAAAGTTGCCATGGACTACATAAGAAAAAGGGTAAGGTGCCCCTATTGCGGAAGCAAGATACTCTTCAAGCCAAGAAGCGTAACAACAAAGGTAAAGTCCCGTTAAAATGGAAGTTTCAAAAGAAACAGAGGAAAAGATAGGCCAGCTGCAGATGTTTGAGCAAAGCCTTCAGAGCTTTCTGGGCCAAAAGCAGCAGTTTCAGGTGCAGCTTGTTGAGATTGAATCAGCTTTAAACGAGCTTGAAACCACAGATAAATCATACAAAATCATTGGCAATATTATGGTGGAATCCGACAAGAGCGAATTAAAGGCTGACTTGCAATCAAAAAAAGAAATGCTTGAATTAAGGATAAAGACAATGGATAAGCAAGAATCCCAGGTAAGGGAAAAAGCTTCGAAATTGCAGGCTGAAATTCTTAAGAAAATAAAAAAGGAAGATTAAATATGGGCAATATGGCAGAGGAAATAAATGATGTAGACATCGTGATAAGCAGCTTGAGTGAAATCCATAAGGACACCGCTGTGCCTAGAAATGTAAGAACAAAAGTGGAGATTGTCATAAACACGCTTAAGGAAGGTTCAGAATTGCCGGTAAAAGTCAACAAGGCATTGAATGAAATTGATGAAATCGCCAATGATGTTAATTTGCAGTCCTATACTAGAGCACAGATCTGGAATGCCATGAGTATTCTTGAGAAAATACTTGCGAATTAGATGAGATATGCCAATCTTATAAGATTAACTGCTTTTTCCTACCAAAATGAGGATAGCAATCGCATTTCAGAGGCTTTCTTGGGATTTTTCCCATTCAATCTCGAAGACAATGGGGTTATTCTAAAAAAAAGCTTTGCTGCCGGATTTAATGAAAGTAAGATAGTGCTCCTTGAGACAACATTATCAAAAAGCAGCCTGATAAGCCACTTCCTGAAAAATTTAATAGATAATCTTGATAAAAGCCAAAAAGGCCTGATAATAAGCCAAAGCGAATCAAGGCTGGATAATAACCTTGATTTCTTTTTGAGGTTTGACAAAGAGTCGTGGATTGTGGATAAAAAGCTGGTTTTGACAGAATCAGGCAAATGCTTTCACCTGAAAATCAGCGTAGCCGCTTTTCCTAAGAAAAAGGGAATAGCTTTAAATCTAATAAATAATTTATTTTCCAAAGTATGAAATTGCTTAACATAGGCAGCAGCCTGATAATAAAAGCCGGGCAAAATGAAGTTAGGAAGGCATGCCTTGGATTATTTGAATTCTTGAAGCTTAAGGATAAAATAAGAAAAGTTGATAAGATACTGATTAAGCCAAACATTGTTTCGCTGCAGCACTATAAGCTTGGCTCTGTGACAGACCCTATCATCGTTGATGAGCTGATTAAGCACATTAGAAAATATACTGGCAAAGAAATTCTGATTGTTGAGTCAGAGACGATCTGGAAGACAAAGAAAAGGATGGAAAAAGGTGAGCCTGACTATGACAAGGAAGAGCAGCTGCTTGGCTTTGGCATGTCCCTAAACAGCTCTGGAATTAAAGATATAGTATATGGAAAAAAAAACGTTAAGGTGCTTGATATAACAAGGGCAAAAAAACTCGATGCTGATTTCGTAAAGAGCAAAATCACAAAAAAATTTGGCAATAAGGCAAATGGAATATTTCCAGAATTTTTGGGCATGGTGCCCAAAGAATTTGACTCAAAAGCTGTTTTTATCAGCCTATCAAAACTGAAAAGCCATTGCTTTCAGGATACAAAAATAACTAACTGCATGAAAAATCAGTATGGGCTGATATCTTATCCTGACAAAACAGTCTATCACTGCAAGCTTTCAGAGGCAATTCAATATGTCAACATGATTGTTCAATCATTCTTTGACTGCTGTTACATAACAGAGGCTTTGAGGTACACAATGGAAGGCCTTGGGCCAACAAGAGGAGAAACTTTAAGGAATCTGGGAATTGCGATTGCAGGCGAAAATCCTGTAGAGATTGATGCAGTTGCAGCAGCATTGATGGACGTAAACCCGCGGAAACTGGATTACCTGCAGTCATCAAGGGGCCTTCTTGGCGACTATGATGAAAAGCAGCTTGCAAAAATACCTAAAAGCTTTAAATACCGCTTCAAGTTGCACCCCGACATAGATAAAATAACGCGAGGAAATTTAGTTTACCAGTAAAATGCCAAAAATAAAAATCGCCCCGTCTATATTGTCTGCTGATTTGTCAAGAATAAATGAGGAGCTGAAGGAAGTCGAGAAATTTTCCGATCTTATCCATGTGGACATTATGGACGGCATTTTTGTGCCTCCTGTCACAGTTGACGCCGCTTTTGTGAAGAAAATAATAACAAAGGTCCCGCTTGATGTTCACCTGATGGTTCATGAGCCGACTGATTCATACATAAAAGGATTTATCGATGCAGGCGCCTCTTCCATCACCGTCCATGAAGAGGCTTGCAAAAATCCATCTAGGCAAATTGAATTTATAAAAAAAAATAAGCTAAAAGCCGCTATATCAATCAAGCCAAAAACCCCATTGGATAAAATAAGAAGTTATTTGGACAAAGTGGACATGGTGCTGATAATGACTGTTGAGCCTGGCTGGGCAGGCCAAAAGTTCATTGAGTCTGCAATGCCAAAGGTCAAGGAGCTTAGAAAGCTTAAGCCCAGGCTGGACATTGAAGTAGATGGGGGCATCAACCCTTACACAGCTATGGTTGCCTATGAGGCAGGCGCAAATGTTTTTGTGGCTGGGACATCAATCTTTGGAAAAAAAGATAGAGTCCAGGCTATTAGGGAAATATTAAGCAGCTTGAAATGAAATGATGTGGGCATTGCTTTCAGTAATTTCTGGATTATTTGATGCGATAATGTTCGCATCCATGAAAAAGCTGGATAAAGTCAATAACTCAATAATTGTATGGGTTCAATACGCTTTCGCCTTGCCATTCCTAATCGGTGTGCTGTACTTCAATTATCCCCAGAATATCGCTGGTCAAGTGTACCTAATCATTGTCGCAAACGCAGTCCTATTGCTTATATCCTCTTACCTTCTTATTAAAGCAGCCAAGATTGGCGATCTATCAACATCTATCCCGATGTTAAGCTTCACTCCGTTATTTTTAGTTATTTTATCCTATATAATGCTTAAAGAATTGCCAACTTTTTATGGTCTTGTGGGGATAGTGATGGTCGTCACTGGCGCTTATATAATAAACGCAAAAAGCCTCGGAGCCGGAATTTTGCAGCCACTTAAGTCCATCCTTAAAAATGAGGGCTCTTTTTATGTGTTGATAGTTGCTTTCATATGGAGCATCACAGCAAATCTCTTCAAAACAGGCATTCTTGCTTCCAATCCGGTTTTTTTCAGCACGTCGGTATATCTGGCTATATCCCTTCTTGTGCTTCCTTCCATCCTTAAGAAATACAAACAAAGCCTTTTTGAAATAAAGTCAAACTTTGGCTTGCTTCTTCTTTTGGGAATTTCAAGCGCTGTCATGATTATCACTTCTTCCGTCCCGATGTTGTATGCAATTGTGCCTTACGTCATTTCATTAAAAAGGAGCAGCGTGATTTTCAGCGTTTTGATTGGATTCTATATCTTCAAAGAGCAAAATATAAGAAATGCATTTATAGGGGCAGCAATAATGCTTGTTGGAGGCATTCTTATAACCTTATTTTAAAAAGGTTTAAATAAATCCATAAGAATTTAGCATTATGAAACATAAAATAATAGACCCTTGGGGATCTGCTCTTCTCGAGGACTATGAAAAAATCATTAAAGATTTTGGATTGGAGATATTTGACTCCGGTTCATTTCCAAATCCAAACAGGCTGATGAGAAGAGGAGTGGCTTTTGCTGGCAGGGACTTAAAGGTAATCTCCGATGCCATCAAGAACAGGAAGAGTTTCTACGTTCTTAGCGGAATCATGCCTTCCAATGAAAAAATACATTTTGGCACTAAAATGGTTGTAGAGAACATTAAATACTTTCAAGAACACGGCGCAGAAACCTACATCCTAGTGGCTGATTTGGAAGCAGCTTCAACAAGAGGAGTAACCTTGGAAGAGGCGCAAAGAAGGGCACTTTCTTTCCACATCCCGGCTTATGTCGCACTGGGATTAGATGTTAAGAAGACCACTTTTTATTTTCAATCTGAAAACAAGGAAGTAATGAATAACGCTTACGAATTTGCAAAAAAAATCACGCTTAAGGAGTTTGAGGCAATTTACGGAAACGCCGATCCCGGCAAGATTATGGCTGCAATGGTGCAGGTTGCTGACATTTTGTACCCTCAGTTCAAGGAAAGGAAGCCAGGCATTATTCCTGTCGGTGTGGACCAGGACCCCCATATAAGGCTTACTAGGGATATAGTAAGGAGATTCAAGGAAAAAAAATTTTTTTTGCCTTCCTCTCTATATCATAAGTACACACCATCCTTAGACGGTGGTATGAAGATGAGCAAATCAAAGCCTGAAAGTTGCATTGAGCTTCCAGAAGACATTAAAGCAGTTAAAAGAAAAATAAGGAATGCTTTGAGCGGTGGCAGAGATACGCTCGAAGAGCATAAGAGGCTTGGCGCAGTCATTGAAAAGGATATGGCCTTTGAGCTTATGAAGCAGCACCTTGTGGAAGATGACAAGGAATTAAATAAAATCTATGAAGAATACAAGTCAGGAAAGATGGCAAGCGGAGAGCTAAAAGAAACTGCATGCCAAAAAATGGAAGAGTTTATGAATAGTCTTGTCAAAGGGATAGAGCAAGCAAGGAAGAATATTCACCACTTAAATTTCGTTAGGTTTAAATAGGGCAGAATTAAATAACATAAAAGAGGTGATAGATGTGGAAAAAGAGAGAGAGTTCAATATAGCTCCCCTGTCCGGGGGATACATGCTTACAAGCATTGTTGGGTTCTTGATTTCTACTTTCTATATACTCCCTCAATCCACAAAATGGGGATTCACCTTCGTTCTCTTTTTTATGCTTATGGTTGTTGCATCGCTGATATCAATGACTTACGCGCCGAGCGGTTGGCCTTTGAAGGCTGAAAAAAAGAAATTATGAAGATGGAATACATCCAACCACCTGAAATATTGCTTAGGCTGATTCTTGCAGCCCTGGCTGGCGGCATGATTGGTTTGGAAAGGGAAGCTGTCCACAGGCCGGCTGGCTTGAGAACCCACATGCTGGTCTCACTCGGCTCGGCTTTGTTCGTCCTTGTGACAATGGATACTATCCCAAACGGAGTTGACAAAATAATCGCTGGAATTGCAACAGGCATTGGCTTTCTTGGCGCAGGCACAATCTTTAAATCAAGGAATGAGGTGCAAGGCTTGACGACAGCGGCTTCTGTATGGACAGTTGCAGCCGTTGGCTTGGCAGTAGGCTTAGGCTATTATTTTGCAACTTTATTGGCTGTGGTTCTGATTTTGGTAACGCTGCATTTGAACAAAGTCAGGTATTTTCAAGGCCTTTAGGATTGAATAAACAGATTCACATTAGAAAAAATGGGTTTAGCAAGAAAGCAAGTTAGTTTGTGCTAAGCTAATTCTTGATTTTTCAAGACAATTCTAAATCTCAAATATTTTCTTCAATTTTGGCAAGGCCGTAGGAGCGCTTCCTCCATGCCAGCTGTATCTTGGCCTGACCCTTATGGGATAAAGCCTTTCATTTGTGTCGTCAAAAACAATTGCGGCCCCTTCTTCCCCAGGAAGCAAATTAAGCTGCTTGTCAAGCCCTTCCCGCATGTAGCTTTGCATCAATCCTCCAAGTGCCTGCACATCAATGTTTGCAGTAATCCTATGGGCTATCACTATATCGGACTGGGTTATAACATCGCTGTGGATTTTGCCGGGCTGCTGTGATGCCAAAACAAGGGAAATCCCGGGTTGCCTGCCTTCCCTAAGGATTGTAATCAATGGATTTGTTGCAGGCGTCCTTCCCTTATTAGGAAGGAACTCATGAGCTTCGTCTATAATAAGCCAAACCAGCGGCTCCTTTTCCTTCTCTGCATCTTCCTGGAAGAAGTGTATTTCCTCGGAAATAGCCTCCTCCTCTTCAGCCCGTCTCGATAGAAGTCTTTGGGTGAAAATTTTTTGTGCCACCAGGCCTATTACCAGGCTTCTTAAGTTTTCACCTCCCCCTGTTGTTGCGTAGGCGCTGACATCCAAAACCGTTATTTGTCCCGGGATTATCAAATCTTCTATGTGCGTTCCATCTCTGGTAAACAATCCCCATTTTTCAGCAACTAAAAACCTGTTCTCAACAGCATCCTTTGCGCTCTTTTCAGACCTGTCATCCGCTTCAACTGCTTTGATGATTGTTTTAATGTCATAATCCGCATTTTCCTCCTTCAGCCTGTTGACGATTCTCTCTATAAGAATCCCTATCGGGTCCGTTATTGATATATTGAATATCATACACCATTCCTCTACACTCAGGTCGCTTATTTTTATCGAGAAGGGAAAATCAGCAGGAATCCCCTTTTCCCTGTATTCCTCAAAAAAGCCAGCTGGAGTAAATATTTTGACGTCTATCCCTTTGCTTTCCAACTCCCAAGAATCAAGAATTTCTTTGTCCTTGTTGTTTGGATATTTCATAGTCCAGTAGATTCCCATTGTATCGAGCATTATTATGGAAAGATTTTTCTTTATTTCGTCAGGAAGGTCATAGACCCCTTCAGCAATAACACCCATTGTATAGCTATTATGGACTATGATGTTATTGGCAACAAAATTGTGTAATTCAGGGACAGTTATATCATATACTTCAAATTCTCCTGATAAAATTTCAATGGAGATAATCTCATCCCAGAAAATATCAGATTCTGCAAGTAGTTTCATCCTATAATTATTATCGGCTAAAGCAATCTGCAATAATTTTTGTCTTGAAGGTGAGTGATTTATACTGCTCCTAAGCGCTTTTGGGCTTTTATACTTTAATTCCATTCCAGCTACAACCCAGCTCTTGGGCCTATAAACATCCCATATTCCTTTCGGTATTGTATCTATATTTGGGTTTCTCTTTAGTTCAGACATTTCTTTAAGTGCAACCCCTTGCTTATTCTCCTTATCTCCAAAAAATCCGATTTCATTTATGAATTTTGATACGTTTTCGCTATCAATCACTAATTCATAAGACACAAATGTTTCCCGATTGAAACTGATTTTTTTAGTCCGAAGTTTGGAAAGGACTCCAAATCTCAATAATAGACTTTGAATTTGGCTTGCTAATTTTTCTGATGAAGAGCAATAAGAGACTTCCCAATAATTTTGGTCTTTTTGTGGTTTATAGATGCTTCCGTCACAGCTAAATAACCTATTTAAAAAGAGAGATAATCTATTTTTCGTTAATTTGAAAATTTCATTGGGCAAAACTTTCTCTTTTGACAATAAGTTATATAATTCATATTTTTCTAGGAATTGCCTTATCGTTGTCCTTTCATGCTCTATAGTTGTACCTTTTGAGAATCTCCCTTTTTCATCCCTGTTTATATTGAAATTTAAAACATACCTTTTCTTTCTAGAATATATCCTATACTGTCCTTTTCTTGATTTTAATGGACATAATTCAATATCAGAATCCAATAATTTGAGTGAATTACTGAGTTCTTCTGCCATCCCACATTCATAATTTGTAAAAGATAAGGTTTTTTTAATATGGCCTTCTGCTATAAGATAAGCCAAAATTTTGACCTCATGCTCCTGCATACATTCGTTCCCAAAAACATTTGCAACTCTTGGAGTAGCTATCCTGCGACCAACTTGCAAATTTTCTGCATTAATCCACCCGTTTACTGTTAATAAAGGATGCTCTGGTGTTAGTTTTATTTTTTTCCCACTTCTTAATTTAATGCATAACAATTTTTTAACTTTTCTGGTATAAAATGAAGTCTTCTTTGAAATTTCGAGTTTTAATTGATGATTCAGTGAAATCACATCTTCATCATTGTCAAAAAGCTCCTTTATTGGCACTTCTGAGCCATCACCCAACGTTATTAGACTGTCTCCATGAAGGCATTTCCCGCTTCCGCGTTTTCCCACAATGAAAACAATGTGGGATTTTGATACGTCAATGTACACCTTGTTCGACAAGGAAACAGTTTGCCCCATCTTGACATACTGCTTTCCAAGAAAAATTGAGCCTTCGATGCCGTACCTTTCTTTGTCCTTTTCAGTTCTCCCTATGATAATATCATACATAGCTAAAACATCTCAACCAAGTTATATATGCTTTTAGTGAAACTTATCAGTAATAAAACTGCTTTAATTTATTAGAAAGCTTTATCTATTACCTTGATTCCGCTTTCAAAGGTTTCTATGGATAGTAAAAATCAAAAGGAAAGACTGGAGCAGGAGCTAAAGTTTCTAAAAGAAAGCTTTGAAGCCGATGTCATAAGCAAAGAGGAGTTTGAAAGAGGTAAAATAAGAATAGAGAAAAAATTAGCGGAAATACATGATCAGATTACAGACTCAACAGAAGAAAGCAAAAAACAAGAAGAGATTGATGTAGCCAAACTAGAGGAATCCAAATCAACGCAGCAAAAGGAAATCAGGGATGGCGATGAAATAACCAAAGAATACGCAAAAAAGAATTCCGATGCTTTGAAGGAAATTGAAAAAGCAAACCCGAGTGAGGAATCCGGAACATCGGACGGGAAAAATAAAGCTGAAAGAAAGGAAAGAAATTTTTTTATGTATGGTGCGATTTTCATAGTGCTAATCCTTGTGGCATTCTTCTCCTATTCGAGCATGAAGGGCAGCGAGCCCGAGCCTCAAAAAATTACAAACAAAACAATTTTAGTGGCTGCATGCGACAATGACGAAAATTGCACTCAGCAGGGCATGGAAGGGCTTTGCATGGATCCCGGAACAGAAAAGGCAAAATGCGAGTTCACAGAAGCAAAGAAGATAAAAGTCGTTGTGCTGAATGACAGAGAGAATTGTTTCAATTGTGACACCCAGAGAGTTTTAAGCATTTTGCAGACATGGTTTGGGAAGCTCGAAATTGAAGAAATTGACTATAACACGGCAGATGGAATGACTCTTGCAGAAGGACTTGATGCTAAACTTTTGCCAGCCTACCTTCTTGACCAAAGCATAACTGAAAACGCTAATTTCAAGGAATTTGAGCATATTTTTGTCAATAGAGGCGGGTTTTATATGTTAGGAGAGGATGCAGCTAGCTCAGCATTCTACTTCAAGCGCCCAGACATGCCTAACAGATTGGAGCTGTTCGTTAAATTGGATGAAGATTCCAGCATAAAAGCTGAAAAAAATATCAAAGAGCTTTTAGACACATCCAATGAAATAGAATTTTATAAGCATTTGTCGACTGAAAACCTTACTAAGGATTTAAGCATAAGGACTTTTCCCACTTTCCTGATCAATAACAGAGTTAAATTTACAGGGGTGCATTCTGCAGAAACTATAAAGGAAAATTTTTGCAAGCTGAATAAGATAGGAGCTTGCGGCAAGAACCTTTCAAAAAGCCTCGCTTAAACCATCAAAGGTCACTGACTGTCACAATGTTGACCCTAGTTTCGTTTTGTCGTACCTTGGTGTCCATACCAATCAAAAATTTGACGTTTGATTCTTCCGCTGCCTTTACCAATTCTCTCTCAATGCTGCCATCAAACACAACAGCATGTGCATTTTCTATGCTCTTCAATGCAGTCTGTATTTCGCTTACTGGGACCTTTCCCATGACATCAAGCTTATTGTTCAGTATTTCAGCTCCCCTTGTACCGATCAAGTCCTCCAGCATTGACTTAAACTTGCTCTTTTCTTCATTTGAAATTTGAATCCTCCTGATGCTTGGCACAGGCTGAAATTGCCGTTGCACAGGCCTTTGGAATTGTTGTTGAGGCTGTCTCTTAACCAGTTCCATAGACGTCTTAGAGGGCTCCCTTGACAGTTCGAGCTTTGCCTGCTCTCCAGAAATCCTGCTTCTCAAAGCCTTGTGTATCTCCTTTTTTGCCAATTCCTCAACTTCTTTGCCGTCAGGCGCTTTTGTCACAAAGTCGATGTCAGCAACCAAAGTCAGTTCCTTAATTATCAGATTGCCTCCTCTGTCGCCATCTACAAAAGCAGTCACAACTTTCTTCTGGCACAATTCAACTATAGTTTCTGGTACAGAAGTGCCATTGATTGCAATAGCGTTCTTAAATCCATGTTTTAATAGATTCAAAACATCTGCTCTGCCTTCAACTACAACAATTTCATCGCTTTCATCAATCGCAGGGCCTGCTGGAAGCCTGTCTTTGCCGTATTCAATAATCTCCATTACACGCACAGAAGAAGAAACTTCATCCGATAGTTCTTGTGAGTCAGGCATTGTTTGCTCCATCATCTTCTTGAGCAGCTCCTTCGCCCTCTCAATGACAACACTTCTCTTGCTTATCCTGACATCCTCAATATTTGTGACATCTATGTTAGCATTGCATGGGCCGATTCTTTGAATAATCTCCAATGCCGCCCCAACTATTGATGTTTCGGCTTTGTCCAAAGACGATGGAATAATGATTGTGCCTTTGGTCTTTCCGGTCCTTGTTTCTGTGTTGACCTCTATCCTGCCGATTCTGCCGGATTTTTGAAGTTCCCTTAACTCAAGGTCAGCTCCTAACAAGCCTTCTGTCTGCCCGAATATTGCTCCTATTACATCCGGCCTGTCAACCACACCTTCAATGTCAATATTCGCATGAATTATATATTTTGCCGCTACCGGGCTTATCTTACCCATTTCAATCACCTTTCACAGAAGAAGCTATCTTAGTAAACAAATTCATTGAATGAAATGAATGAATTGGTGAACATAACAGCTTCCCCGATTTATTTTAGTATTCAGAACAAGTACTTCAATACAATCCTAACAATCAATACTGACAATAATCAATAATACTGTATGATAATGAAAAACTTGTTCTAATACTTTTTGATTATAATTTTGCAGCCCGTGACACTAACTCCCAAGCTCATTGCTTGACTTTGTCGTGAGCTCCATTGGGTACTCTCGTGACGGGCTTGATTTGGAAAAGCATGGAAGTATATAAATGTTTAGTTTGATTGATTAAAACCCCAACAAGGCCTCTTGCGAAGCCCTGCCAGGGAAAAAGAGGTGATCAGGATTTTGAAAAAGCAATTCCCCAACGTAATTATGTTACTACTGTATAATAGAACTAGTATATAAAGGTTTCGATGTTTTAACTATTTTAAAGTGGTATACCTAATAAAGATACTATTAAATATGCAATTATCTTCTATGTCTTATGAAGCACTCTAAGCCAAGGGAAGAATTCAAGACTTGGGGAGATGTGTTTGACAGGTTCACCCAAAGAACTGTCTACAAGCTCATAACCCAAGGGCATTTTGAAGGGCTTGAAAGCCCAATCTCCATCGGCAAGGAAAGCAATGTCTTCTCTGCTTTGAAAAAAGATGGCTCAAGGGTGATGGTGAAGATATATCGCTTGGAAACTTGTGATTTCAACAGGATGTATGACTATATCAAATGCGACCCAAGATTCTTAAGGATTAAGAAAGGCAAGAGGAACATAATCTTCACATGGGTCCAGAGGGAATACAGGAATCTGATGAAGGCAAGGGAGGCAAATGTAAATGTGCCGACGCCATTCACATTCTCGAATAATGTCTTGGTGCTGGAATTTGTCGGGGAAAATGGGGTAATTGCGCCAAAGCTCAAGGACAAAATTCCGAAAAATGCCAAGGATTTTCTTGAAAGAATAATTGCCAACATGAAAAAACTGCACAAGGCAGGCTTGGTTCATGCGGATTTGTCTGCTTTCAACATCCTTAACTTCAATGAAAAGCCGGTATTCATCGATTTTTCCCAATGCACAACTTTGGACAGTTCAAGAGCAAGCGAGTATTTGGAGAGAGACATAAGGAATATATGCTCTTTTTTCAGGAAGACCGGACTGAGATTTGATGAGGCCAAATTAAAAAAAGAGATAACAGCAAAATAAAATCAATACACTTAAAAATAATTGTGATTTCTTGAATTTGAAAATGGTAGAATATTCTTATGAATTGAAAGTTCCAAAAAGCAGGGTTGCTGTGATAATTGGAAAGGAAGGCAGTGTAAAGAAAGAGATAGAAGAAGCCACAAAAACAAAGCTCAACATAGATTCAAAAGAAGGCGATGTTTTTGTTTCGGGAGAGGATGCTATTGGCTTGTTCACAGCAAGGGAAATAATAAAAGCGATAGCGCGCGGCTTTAATCCAGAGTTAGCCAAACTTTTGTTAAAGCCCGACTATATTCTAGAAGTCATTGATATAAGTGAATATGTGGATAAATCTAAAGACGCGATGCTTCGCTTGAAAGGAAGAGTCATTGGCAAAGAAGGGAAATCCAGGAAGCTTATTGAAGAACTGACAGAATGCAACATTTCTGTTTTTGGCAAGACAATCAGTGTCATAGGATTACCGGAGCTTGCAGCTTGTGCGCATCATGCTGTAGAGTCCTTGCTGCGCGGCTCAACCCATGCAAACGTTTACAAGTGGCTTGAGAAGAGAAGAAGGGAGCTAAAAAGAAGAGCTATATTGGAGATATAGAATGACAAAGCAGCCAAACCCAGAAATTCAGGAAACTCCAATAGCCTATGAGCTTGCCAAGAGGCAAAAGGAAATTTCTGTAGCT